>NZ_JANSJH010000056.1:0-17360 GCF_047462495.1 Synechococcus sp. H55.2
AGAGAACGGCAAGATCCACTTCCCCCCTCTCCCTCTGGGAGAGGGGCTGGGGGTGAGGGTGCCTCTGGGAGAGGGGTTAGGGGTGAGGGGGTGTTCGTCTCATTGGTATTCGGGATAACTTTGGAAGTGGTTGCGTTCTTGACACTCCCACCGCCTAAAGGGGGGGATTCTTACGCAGTCCACAAACGAGCTCGTAAAGGCGCTGTCAAGACGCCTCTAGACAGTTCCGTGTTGCAAATGCATCTCCATCCGAAGGGGCTGTGCTAAAACCAAGGCAGCGCTCAGCCAGGTGAGCCATGCCAAAAGTTTGGGCGGCAGTCTTGCTCAGTGTATCGCTGTGGATCCCGCAGCCCGCTTGGGCAATTACCCTCGAACAAGTGCCCAACCCCCGCCGCCAGTATGGAGGATGGGTTTCCGACACCGCCGACATCCTCAGCAGCAGCACTGAAAACGAGCTAAACCGTCTCCTCACCCAGCTTGAGCAGCGTACCACTGCCGAGATGGCAGTGGTGACGGTACCCAATACTCAGGGATATGCCACGCCGAAAGCGTTCACCACGCAGCTATTTAACTACTGGGGCATTGGCAAGGCCGGTCGCAACAACGGCGTGTTGTTTCTCATCTCGGTAGGGGATCGGCGGGTGGAAATTGAAACCGGCAGGGGTTTGGCCACCATCCTTCCCGACAGCCGCGTTCAGCAGATTATCGACCAGCAGATCCTGCCCAAGTTTCGCAATAGGGATTTCGATGGCGGCACCTTGGCGGGAGTACGGCAGTTAACCTCAGTGTTGCAGGGGCAGCCGGTTGCCGAGGTTCCTTCAGCCGCTTCTCAAGCTTCCACTTCTCTTTCCACTGCAGCCGTTCCTCGAGCGGTTGGAACGGGATCCCTGGCTGCTGCTCAAAGCTCGCTGGAAGGGATCCTGCTGCTGTTGGGGATCATTATCCTAGGGGTGGGGTGGCAGCGCTCCCGCCTGCCGGTCTATCTCAAGGCCGAGCGGGGAGGAGCAAAAGTCCTGTCCCTGACACGCCGAGAGCAGGGGACAATGGCTGTCCTCTCCTCGCTGCAGAGCGACCCCGTTCGCCTGCTTCTCTATTCTGGCTCCCTCTGCCTTGGTCTCTTCCTGATGTCGGCCAGCGGTAACTGGCTGGTACTGGTGCTGCCCTTCCTGGCAGTTGTGACCACCGACGGCATCTTGGGCTCGAAGCGTGGGATCCCGTTTCAGCCGGTGGTGTGTCAAAGCTGCGGTCGGCCCATGCGCCCCATCCAGCCCCAAATTCTCGATGGGCAACTTCCCCCAGCGCATCGCCTGGCCAAAAGCCGGCGCAGAGCCCGCTACTACGGCTGGTTTTGCCCCGCCTGTCAGGGGATGGCCGTGGTCGTGCGCGAAAATAAATCTTATCGCCACCTTTATTGCCCTCAGTGTCAAGCTCTTACCCTTGATCTCCAAACCGAGATTATTAGGAGAAACATCTATCCCTACACCTTCAGACGAGAAACCTTGACTTGCCCTCTCTGCCAATACCGAACGGAGCGAGAAGTTGAAGTCCAAGAGCCTGATGACAGCGATTATGACACCAGAGACCGAGATAGAAACTTCGGGGGCGGCAGCAGCCACGGCGACGGAGCAGGCGGCAGTTGGTGAGACCCAACTCTAGAGATTTCTCTATCGATTGAACAAGGGAGTTGGGCTTCTCTTAAATCCGCCGGGACAGTAGAGTGGTAAGGGAGCAGCGATAGCGATTTGTTAAGGACGAAGATCCCATGACCCTTGCAGAAGGCGTGCAACTGGTTACCTTTGGGGTGCTCTCGGCGATGGCCATCGGCTTTGCCATGGGAGTGGTTTGGGCCCCTAACATCGTCTATTCCGGCTTTCTATTGGGGGGCGTTTTCCTGAGCATGGCCGGGCTGTACCTTCTCTTGAATGCCGATTTTGTGGCTGCCGCCCAAGTGTTGATCTACGTCGGCGCGGTCAATGTGTTGATCCTGTTCGCCATCATGTTGGTGAACCGGCGCTACACCTTTGCTCCTCTGAAACTGGGCTGGCTGCGCAATGGGGTGACGGCGGCGGTGTGTTTGGGGCTGTTTGCCCTCCTGACGGCAATGGCCTTGAATACCCCCTGGCAGTTGGAGCCAATCCAGCCCACGAGCAGTGCTCTGGTGATTGGCGGGCATTTCTTTAGCGATTATCTGTTGCCGTTTGAGCTGGCTTCTGTTTTGCTGCTGATGGCGTTGATCGGGGCCATTGTGCTGGCGCGTCGAGAGTTTGTCATCCCCCAAGCCCAAGAAGGGGATCTCAGCTTGCTGGAGCGGGCTCGGCCCCGGCTGGAATCGGAGTCGGAACGCCCAGCAGAGCTGGTGAGCACCCGTTAAGGCTGTCTGCTCTCGGCCATACAGCTCAAGGTCTTCCTCACACCCCTCTCATCTGTATCCACTGGAGCCTCTTGGGATGTTGCAACTGCAGTTTTTCTTGGTGGTCGCGGCAGTTCTCTTCTGCATCGGCATCTACGGCTTGATCGTCAGTCGCAACGCCATTCGGGTGTTGATGTCGATTGAGCTGATGCTCAACGCGGTGAACCTCAACTTTATGGCCTTCTCCAACTTTGTTGACTCCAGCTTGATTCGCGGCCAGGTGTTTTCGGTGTTCGTCATCACCGTGGCGGCTGCCGAGGCGGCAGTGGGCTTGGCCATTGTGTTGGGGATCTACCGCAACCGGGCCACCATCGACATGGAGAGCTTTAATCTGCTCAGGTGGTAGTTGTTTTCTTGATCGATTACGTTCAGGTGCGGCTGGGCAGCGGCGGGCATTGGATCCCGGGGATCAAGGATTCCAGCAGGCCGCTGCAGGCATCCCAGAGCAGCTCGATCACGTAGTGAAACCCAGCCTCGCCCCCGTAGTAGGGATCCGGAACTTCTTCATCGGTGTGGGAACGACAGTAGCTACAGATTAAGCGCACCTTGTCGGCATATCTTCTCTGGGGATCGAGGCTGAGGATATCGCGATAATTTTGCCGATCCATAGCCAGGATCAGGTCGAACTCCCGCAGATCCAAAGGATGAATTTGCCGGGCTTGGCCGTGCAGCTCCAGTCCATAGCGCTGGGCAACTTGTTGCATGCGGCGATCTGGGGGACTGCCGATGTGATAGGCGGCTGTACCTGCCGAATCGCAGATAATGGCTTCTTCGTGGCCGCTGCTCTGCAGCAAGTAGTTGGTGATCCCTTCGGCAGCAGGAGAACGGCAGATGTTGCCCAGACACACAAACAGCAGCTTTTGGCTCATGGCAATCTCAACGGCAGTAAAAAGCTCTTCTTAACCCTACAACAATGTCCATCTGGTGGTTCTTTAGAATGGGGCCGATCCCACTTTCTACCGGGAGCCGCTGCAGTGTTTGGAATTCCAGGTTCAATCAAACCGACAAGGGATCTCCAGGCACTGCTGCAACAGCTTCAGGTAGTCTTGGCCATCCATGAGAAAGGCGCCAAAACGGGCTAGGTGCGGGTTCATCAACTGAGCGTCGAACAGGCGAAATCCCCGCTCCCGCAGGTGTTCCACCAGCTTCACCAGGGCCACCTTCGAGCCGTTGGGCCTGCGGTAGAACATGGACTCGCCGATGAACGCTGCCCCCAGGGCAATGCCCAGGATCCCGCCTGCTAGGGTGTCTCCCTGCCAGGTTTCAAAGCTATGGGCAAAGCCGGCCCGGCGCAGAGCTGCGTAGATCTGCTTCAGCTCACGGCTGATCCAGGTGTGGGTACGAGCGGCACAGCCTTCTACCACCTGCTCAAAAGCGTCGTTGATCCGCACCTGGAAACGACCGCTGCGCACCAAAGGCCGCAACGAACGGGGGCAGTGGAATCGCTCGTCGAGCGGGATCACGGCGTGCCGGTCGGTGCCGTACCAAGCTAGGGATCCCGTCTCTTCGTCGGCCATCAGGAAGTAGCCTTGGGCGTATCCGGCCAGAATGGCGTCCAGGTTCACTTGTGCCCCCTCAAGATTGCCATTGGGGCGAGAGACTGGCAAAATCTCCCGCATTGACTTTGGGGTGACAATCCACGCAGCCACTGACCCGCACAGGAGTGGGAAACTCCACTTGCAGGTGCAAGGCGCGGAAATAGCGAGAATCGGCCAGGCGGTAGGGCACCTGTTCTCCTTGTCGCAGAGGGCGGGAGTTGGGCCGCAAATAACCCCAGGCCAGTTGCAAAGCCACGCCGCTCAGGGGCTGGATCTGCTGGCCATAGTGGCTGGGATCCTGTAGCAGCCGTCGCCAGGTTTCGGTGGGCAACACTTGGGCGGGCAACGCCACGTGGCAACTGCCACAACTGCGCACATATTGAGCCTGCTCCAGTTGGGCTTGAGTTAGGCCCTGCTGTGCCTGTGCCCCCAGCTTCTGTGCCGATCCCGCCAGCAGGGATCCCACAAACCCGGCCAGGATGGCCACCATGGCCCAGATCCCAAATCGAAGTCGCCGGCGCCGTCTTTGTGAAGGAGCCATACTCTCACAGCCACTGCCTATGCTTTCCACTCTATGTCCTTTCCGGTAGCGAAATCAGGAGTGAAAACGGCGCCTCTGGCAGTGGCCACTCAAAACCCTTCTTCCTCGAGGGCCTGGACGTTTTGCACAATCCGGGAAAGCTCGTTTTTCTCGTCCACATTGATGCGGGTCGGGGAGCCGCTGATGATGCGCTCGTAGCCCCGGAAGGAATCGCGGATTTGGATGCCTGCATTGGAGATCAGGTACTCGCGGATCCCTTTGTCGTGCCAGGATCCCCGCATTTTGAAGACATTGAGCGCGCGGGCCATCTCGCCGCGGATCTCCACGTATTGCAGCAGGATGATCGTGTCGGTGATGGTGGAGATGTGGGACTCGGTGATGGAATGGGATCCCATGAATTGGTCGGTGGTGTTGGTGAAAAAGCCGGTGATCTCCTCTTGCTTGGCCAGGCCGGTTACCCCAATAACAAACTGGCGGAAGGCATTTTGGCTCACCCCCCGCGCCAGCGCCGACAGCGAGTCGATGGCCATGCGAGAGGGCTTGAAGGCCATCATCTCCGTTTTGATCTTCTGCAGGTGATCTTCCAGGCCAGCCGACTCCGGATAGGCGCAGATGATCTTAAGGAGGCCCTGCCGCTCGAACTCTTCCAGCTCAATGCCCCAGGAGGAGGCGTTGCGGGAAAGCTGCGCCCGCGATTCTTCATAGGCGAAGAGAATGCAGCGTTCCCCATCCAGACAACCCCGCTCTAGGAATTTGCTCACCAGCGAGGTTTTGCCCGTGCCGGTGGCGCCGGTGGCCAAAATAATCGAGTCTTTGAAGAAGCCACCGCCGCACATCTCGTCCAGCTTCTCGATACCCGAAGAAACGCGCACATTGGAGGAGCGCTGCGTCAGTTGCATGGCCCCCAGCGGGAAGATGTTGATCCCGTCGTTGGTGATGGTGAAGGGATATTCCCCCTTCATGTGGGTGGTGCCCCGCAGCTTCAAGATCTCGATGGTGCGCCGCCGCTTCTCGCCTTCCAGAATGTTGCGCAGGATCACCACGTTGTCGGAGACAAATTCTTCCACGCCGTAGCGAGCGATGGGGCCGTACTCGTCGGTGCGCTCGGTGGTCATGACGGTGGTGACATTGGCCTGCTTGAGGCGGGCCGTCAGGCGGAACAGCTCTCGCCGCACCACGCCGGCAGGGTCGTATTGCTGAAAGATGGCCGTCACCGAGTCGATGGAGACCCGCTTGGCTTTGTATTTGCGGATGGCGTACTGGATGCGCTCGATAAGGGCCGACAAGTCGAAATTGCCGCTCACCTCGTAGCCTTCGGGATCGGGGGAGGCATCCAGGATGAACAGTTGGCCCCTGTCGATGAGAGCCTGCAGATCCCAGCCAAAGCTGGAGGCATTGCGAATGATATCGGCGGGGGTTTCCTCAAAGGTGACAAAGATCCCCGGCTCTTGATACTTCACGATGCCGTTGTAAAGGAATTGAATGGCAAACAGAGTTTTGCCGGTACCAGAGGTGCCGCTGACCAAGGTGGTGCGTCCCAGGGGCAGCCCACCGTGGCTGATGTCTTCAAAGCCCTCGATGCCCGTCTGTTTTTTCGGGATCCCACGCAGCTCCGATAGACTCGCTGGGTGGTTGTCTGTGGTTGGTTCGGTGGAGTCCTCTGCGGCGTTATCCTGTGGCTTTTCTGGCTCAGAAGGCCCCAATGATTGGTTCATCCCATTCTCCTTGCCCTCGTGGCCTGTCTCAAGTCTCTTCGTCCAGTTCTTCGTAGAGCAGATCCAGGCCGATGAGCACTTTCTCGCGGTTGGACAGATCGCCAATAATCTTCCGCACCGGTGGCGGCAGGATTTTGGCCAAGGTCGGCGTTGCCAAGATCTTATCTTCCTCTGCCAGTTGCGGGTTTTTCAAGACATCGATCACCTTCAGACTGTACACGCCGCGGAATTCCTTTTCTAAGATGTCTTGCAAGGTGCTGAGGGCACGCAGAGAACTGGGGGTGTTGCCCGCCACGTAGAGCTTGAGGACATAGGCTTTGCGAGTGGACATATCAGGGATCCCTTGGGGCAGGTTTGGGAATGGAGCGGCGGTACATTTCGCTCAGGTGGGCCATCACATCGATCAGGGTGAGGCGGTAGTCTAGCAGGATCTCTTCGCTGCGGCCTTCCAGTTTCAGTTGTTTGGCAAAGTCCTCCATCAAGTTCATGTGCAGCTCCAGCAGTTGAGCAGCGCCGATGTCGGCAAAGAAGGCAAGGGCCACCAGCTCGTCGATGCGGGCATTGGCGGTCTCAGGAGACTGAAAGTATTCCAGGACAATGGTTTGGTACAGGCCGCGCAGCCGCTGCATCAAGGCTCGCTGCTCGTGGGGTGGGAGGCGCCGATAAAACAGCTCTGGGTCACGATGATAGTACACTCCGGCATAGCCCAGCCGTTCCCGCAGTTTCTCCGCCAGCCGTCGCTGTTGTTGGTTGCTGTAAGCCAGGTAGGGCTGATCGCTGGGATGCACTGGGCCCTGCGGGAGACCGCAGGTGGGAGACATCTGCAGAAACAAGGCGATGGCCCGATCCACCAGCAGCTCTAAGACGGAAGGGGATCCGGAACAGTCGGCCCGCGCCTGTCCCTTCAGCTCTTGCGGCGAAATGGGACGAACAAGGGTGGCATTGTGGTAAAAAAATTGCTCCCGCTTGAGCAATGCCTTTACCCGAGAGGAGTGTTCTTCGGTCTCCAGATGGGATTCTTCCAGCACAATGGCCAACACGGTCGGCAGCAGAAGCCCCCAGGCGCAGAGCTGATTACCCAGATCGTGCAACTCCTGCAGCCGACCGGGATCCACCAGAAGCACCAAGCAATCGACATGGCCGTCTTGTTTTCTGAGGGCTTCTAGAAAGGCCGCTTGATCCTGAAAACACTCGACGACGAAACGCTGCGGGGGTAGCCAGTCCTCGCAAGCCAGAGGTTCCTCTGCTGGCGGCTCCCAATCCAGCAACAGGCTGATGCGCAGGGGGTGGGGGTCAGGCAACAAGACAAGGGCTGAAGACGCATTCCTATCTTAAATCTGGCCGGGATCCCCGCTCACCTGCCAGAGTTGGGCCAAAGGAGCAATCCTCTGATCCGCTCCACTGAGTGTGCAATCTGTTCAGACGCTGCCTGCGCTCTTGCCGGATCCCGCTTGTGCTCTTCGGCCAGAGTCCTCATCGGCGATGACGGTGCGGTAGTACTCCTCCAACTGTTGTGTGGCCGCCGACCAACTCCAGCGCTCAGCCTCTTGCCGGGCCTGCTGCCGGAAGAGCTGCCGCTGCCCGGTGCCCTCTAAGAGCTGCCGCGTGGCCTGGACAAAGTCGCTGTCGGAGTCCGGATCGAACAGAAAGCCGTTGCGGCCGCTGTCCACCACATCGGTAATGCCGCCGCAGCGGGGGGCGATTACCGGACAACCGGCAGCCATGGCCTCCAACAAGACCAAGCCCAACGTCTCGGTGCGGGAGGGGAACACGAACAGATCCGCGGACGCAAAGGCCGCCGCTAGGTCTTGCCCCTGTAAATAGCCCGTAAACACCACGTCGTAGCCGGCAAAATGTTGCTCCAGGGATCCCCGCTCCGGCCCGTCGCCCACGATAGCCAGGCGCGCCTGCGGGATCTGCTCCAGCAACACCCGGATCCGCCCCACCTCTTTTTCCGCCGAGAGCCGACCTACGTAGAGCAACAGCGGCCGCTCCGGCTGACCCGCCGTAAGGCGGGCCCGCATCTCTGGGTCGGCAGCCTGCGGATGAAACAGCTCCGTATCCACCCCCCGCTGCCACAGTTGCACCCGCTCGATGCCGTGGGCGCTCAGCTCCTGCATCATGGCCGTCGAGGTGCAGAGGTTGACCCGCGCCAAATTGTGCCCCAGCTTGAGGAGGTTCCACAAAACTCCCTCCAGAAAGCCCAGCCCGTAGTGCTTCAGATACTTCGGCAGATGGGTGTGGTAGGAGGCCACCAGCGGGATCCCCATCGCTTGGCTGTAGTAGAGGCCCCCCAACCCCAAAACCGCCGGGTTGACCACGTGGATGACATCCGGTCGGAAGCGGTTGAGCACCCTGCCGATGGCGGGGCCGGGAGCAGCCAGCTTCAACTCCGGGTACAAAGGCAAGGGGAAGCCTGGGATCCCGTAAACCCGCGCCCGGGCAAACCGCCTGGGCGCCCCCTGAGGCGCGACGATAAGCACCGAGTTGCCGCGGGCCGTCAGATGGCGCACCGTGTGGCAAAGCCGCGTAACGATGCCATCCACCTTGGGCAGAAACGTTTCCGTAAACAGGGCTATGCGCATCGGGATCCCAAGCCTAGTGAAAAGGCTCTGCAGATTCTCTTAGGATGAGTGTTGCACAAAACGGCAACGCAATGACGGCTTGGGATCGCAGCAGCACAACTTTATTGCAGCAGCTGATCTTGCAGCGGAGCAGAATGAGTTGGCTCTTGGTTCTGGCCGAGGGTATCGGCCGCCGTTTTGCTGATCAACAACAGCGTAGCCGCCAGAGCCAGTCCAATAACGTCTCGCCACATAATCCGCTCCCACACTCCTCATGCCCCCTACTGTAGCGGCGGTTTTTTCGGCTGGGCAGTGATGGGCGACGGATTTTTAGGTGACAACAATCACTTCCAGAATTGCGGCTTTGCCCCCTAGTCGCGAAAGGCCAGTTGCAAGCTGGTGATCAGCAGAACCAAAGAAAACACCGCCATCACCCCTCCCCAGAACCAGTAGGGCAAAAACAGGTTTTGGGCAATCTGGCTGGAATCGGAGAGGATCAGCCGCCCGTCGATGACAGCAGCGTCCATAAAAAGATAATCGAGCTGGTGATAGGTGCTCACACAGGCTTGCACCCCCAAAAACTGCAGGGCAAAGCTTTGTAACCAAGAGGCAGCCCAGCGAGCTACTGCCAGGATGCCCAAACCCATGGCCGGGAGGAACAAAAGGCCAAAAGGAGAACGCACCCAGAGCAGCGTCGAGAGCAACAACAGGGATCCCAAAAATACCAGCCCCAGCCGAGCTGTGCTGCGGCGGCGGGAGGTGAGGATGAACAGGGCCCCAGCTATGGGCGGCCCCATCGGCCCGGCAGCGGCCACCAAGGCCCGCCCCACCCGCCCCAAAAACAGCTCGCCACTGTGAATGGCCAGCCCCGAGCCGTCGGGATAGATCTCAAGACGATGAAACTCCCCCCCCAACAGCAGTGCCATCAGGCCATGGCCCATCTCGTGAAACCAGGTGGCCAACAAAGTAAAGGGGTAGAGGAGGTAATTGCCCCAGGGAAACCGCCAGAGCAAGACCGTTAGCCCCGCCGCAGCCACCAGCCAGATCACGCTGTGCCGGCCAGGCCTTGCGGAAGGGGAAGGAGGCAGCTCAAACTGAGTCATACCAGCAGGTGGGTGGAGAAAAGGCCCAAGATGCCTTGTCGGCCTAGACGATTGCCGGCAGAAAAAAGTTCCACATCAGGCAAAAATAGCCGGGCCAACTCCCCTCTCCCTCTGGGAGAGGGGTTGGGGGTGGTCGCGTGAGCGGCGCGGAGCGCTTGGGTGACCTCTGGGAGAGGGGTTGGGGGTGAGGGGCCAACAACAGCAAGGAGACAGGGGAGCCGTCTCACAGGTAGGCTGGAAAAGCCCCAAGGGATCCCTGCCTATGGCCACCTTCCTGCGCGACTGGAGCTACCGCTTTCCCTGGCTTTACCGCAGCATCAGCGGTGCGGCTGCCCTAGCAGTGGGGGGATATGAGCGACTGCGCTGGTTGCCCCTCCAAGGGATCTCCATCCAGCCCCAGGAGCGGGTATTGGATCTCTGCTGTGGCCCTGCCGAAGTGACCCCAATTTTGGCCGAGCTGAGCCAAAACGTTGTCGGCCTGGATGCTTCCCCCAAAGCCCTGGCGGCAGCTCGCCAACGCCTCCCCAAGGTGGAATTTGTGGAAGCCTTTGCCCAGGATCTGCCCTTTCCTGCCAACAGCTTTGATTGGGTGCACACCAGCTTGGCCCTGCACGAGCTGCCTTTTCCTGACCTGGAACAGGTGCTGCGGGAAGGGTGGCGGGTGCTCAAGCCGGGGGGAGGGCTTTTGATCCTGGACTTGCACGCGCCTTGCCAACCTTGGATATGGCCTGGGCTGGCCCTCTTTCTGGCCCTGTTTGAAACCGAGACCGCCTGGAACTTGCTCAAGTTGGATCTGCCGCAGTACTTGCAGCAGCAGGGCTGGCAATCCGTCCGGCAGACCCTGCACGCCGGGGGGGCTTTGCAGGTGATCCAGGCCCAAAAGCCTGCCGCCTAAGCTGCTCACCCTTGGTGCCAAAAAGGAGTGCCGAGAACCGGTGTGCTGGGCTGAGCCGCTTCCTGGGGGGTCATCGCGCCGGCCAGGTAGGCTCGCCGGCCTGCGCGCACTGCTTCCGCAAAGGCCTCGGCCATTGCCACCGGATCCCGAGCCAAGGCCACCGCTGTATTCAACAGCACCCCATCGAAGCCCCACTCCATCACCTGGCAGGCGTGGGAGGGCAGGCCCAGGCCGGCATCCACGATCAGGGGCGCCTCGATCCGCTCTCGCAGCAAGCGCAAGTTGTAGGGGTTGAGGGGGCCCTTGCCGGTGCCGATGGGAGCGGCCCAGGGCATCACCACTTCACAACCGGCATCCAAGAGCCGCTGGCACAGCACCAGATCGTCGGTGCTATAGGGCAGAACCTTGAAGCCGCGACGGATTAGTTCGGCAGCGGCAGTGGGCAGTTGCACCGGATCCGGCTGCAAGGTGTAGTCATCCCCAATGAGCTCCAGCTTGATCCAGTTGGTGCCGAACACCTCCCGCGCCATCTCCGCTGTGGTGACTACCTCCTGCACGCTGTGGCAGCCGGCGGTGTTGGGCAGAACCGGGATCCCTAGCTTCTGGAGCAGGGCCCAAAACCCTTGGGAAGCTTCCGACCCCAGCGCCCCCTGGCGCCGCAGGGAAACGGTCAACAAACAGGGCTGTGCCCGCACCACTGCCTGCTCCAAAATGGCGGGCGAAGGGTAGCGAGCCGTCCCCAGCATCAGGCGGCTGGGCAGCGCTTGGCCGTAGAGCACCAAGGGATCCTCATCGGCCCGAGTCGAGGGGGAGACAGGAAGAAGAGTGGACATCGCTGAGGGGCAAAAATGCGGGATCTGAGGGGAGGCAGTCGGGCACTAGCCGCCGGCAACCGGCGCGACAATCTCCACCTGGTCGCCTTCTTGCAGACGAGTTCGCTCGTACTGGGCGCGCGGCACAAACTCTAGATTAACCGCCACCGCAAAAGGGCCACTGATCTCCACCTGGGCTATCGCCTCGGCCAGCGTGGTGCCCTCCGGCAAATCGTAAGGCTTTTGGTTGATCAAGACACGCATGGCGACAGGGATTCACCGGCAAGAGGGGCAGCCTGTACCTGAAAAGGGATCCCCAACTCCTGAGCAAGGCGGCAACTGCCGTGGTGAAGATACTCCAAGACGGCATCGTGGATAGCCGGGGAGATCATAAAGCCATGGCGATAGAGGCCGTTGATCTGCAACAGGCGAGGCGCGCACTCCACCACGGCTGGCAAGTGGTTCGCCAAGGTGGGACGACATTGGCTGCCTAATTCCAGGATACGCGCTTCGGCAAAGGCAGGGTGGACGGCGTAGGCGGCGCTGAGCAGCTCCAGAGCCGAGCGGACACTCACCGGCGAGCGATCCTCGGATTCAATTTCGGTGGCTCCCACCACAAACAGGTGCCCCGGCTTGGGAGCGATGTAGATCGGGTAGCGGGGGTGCAACAGCCGGGTCGGGCGCCGCAAAGCTACTTCCGGGGCATACAGACGTACCACCTCACCTCTAACTCCCCGCAGCGGTGACTGCCCACCCCATTCTGTTCGGGATCCCAGGCCGCGACAGTCCAAAACCCACCCGCCGGTTTGTTGCTGCCAGGCTTCCGCCTGCTCCAGATCCCAGGGGCAACTCCACTCCACCTCCACCTCGTGCTGCCGCAGCTTGGCCAGCAGAGCCGACAACAGTTGGCGGTTATCCAGTTGGCCCTCTTGGGGAAGATACAGGCCTTGCCCAAATCGCCCGGCCAGCGAGGGCTCCAGCTCAGCTACAGCCTGGGCATCCAGAGGCTGGGGCTTGGGGAGATGGGGAAGGCGTTCCCCCACAGCAGCTAGCAGGGATGAGAAGCGTCTGGCTTCCCCCGCATCTTGGCGGTGCCAGAGGATCAGGGTGCCTTCCTGCTGAAAGAAAACCGGCTGCGGCAGACTGGCCAAAAGGGAGGGCCAACGGGAGAGGGCATAGTACCCCTGCGCTACTACGCTGGCCTCGGCGACGGCAGACTCCGCCAGGGGAGCCAGCATGGCAGCGGCAAAATGGGCAGCACTGCTCTCGACGGCACCGGCAGGAGCCGCCTCCACGATGCGGACAGAATGCCCGACCTCGACCAGGGTGGCAGCCAACAGGCGCCCCATCAGACCGGCTCCGAGGACAAGAATGGGATCCCGCTGCGCTCTCCCCACCGCTGACGGGATAGGAGATGGCCTGGGCAGACTTGCTGCCGCATTTGTCCGAGAAGATGAGGTTGAAAGGGTCAAAGTGCCCCCCACCGCTGAGGCAATGGATTTCATGTTAGATCCGATGTTGACATACCCCCTGTCCTCAGGGACAGGGATTCTTGACGCTTGAGAAGGTGAAGGCGCAGGCAAAGCTCTTCGCCCTTAGTTTGGCCGCTTGGCGGGCATCACAACCGCGGCGGATGGTAGGGAGGTTCTTTGCAGTTGTGCAGGTTTTCTGGGGTATGGCGATGGACAAACTCACAGCAACGAGCCAACGCCTTCAGCACCAGCTCCAGTTTCTCAACCTGCTGGGGGGTGGTGATGAGTTGGCAGGATACGGTGAGAATGTGAAACATTTTCAGGTGGTGAAGTGATGGCGTCAACTGGAGTACCCCTTGCCGGATTCGGGCATCCAGGTACTTACCCTCCCCAGCCTACAAAGGTAGGGGACTGTTGAACTTTTTCCCATCCTAGTCGCCATTACCGGTTCCACGCTCTGCCAAGTTTAGGATCAAGATCCCCAGCAAAGCTAGGCTCAGCAAGCTGGCGATCACCATCGGTTCATCTGGGATCATATCCATCTAGACTTTGCCTCACCCCATCGTAAAGAGCCATACCTCAGACTCGTTGCCCAACCCGGCGGCTACCCTCTGGTCACCCTGAGCAAGCATCTGTCCAGCGGCTTACACTACACTAGAAGAACTGACCCATCCCTTGGACTGGCATGATTCCCACGGTTATCGAGCAATCCGCGCGAGGCGAGCGCGCCTTTGACATCTACTCGCGTCTTTTGCGGGATCGGATTATCTTCCTGGGCACCCAGGTGGACGACGACATTGCTAACCTGATCGTGGCCCAGATGCTCTACTTGGAATCCGAAGACCCCGAGAAAGACATCTACCTCTACATCAACTCCCCCGGCGGCTCGGTCTATGCCGGTATGGCCATCTACGACACCATGCAACACATCCAGCCGGATGTCTCCACCATCTGCATCGGTCTGGCCGCCAGCATGGGAGCCTTTCTGCTGGCAGGGGGCACCAAAGGCAAACGCATCGCCCTTCCCCACGCCCGCATCATGATCCACCAGCCCCTCGGTGGAGCCCAGGGGCCGGCCACCGACATCGAAATTCAGGCCAAAGAGATCCTCTTCATCAAAAACAGCCTCAACAGCCTGCTGGCCTACCACACCGGCCAACCTCTGGAGCGCATCGAACGCGATACCGACCGCGACAACTTTATGACCCCAGAACAGGCCAAAGAGTACGGCCTCATCGACCAGGTGATCAGCAAGAGATCCCAGCCAACCCTGGCAGCCGTTTCTTGAGCGTCTAGGTTCTGCGGCCAGCTTGCAGGGCTCCCTCAAAGCAGGGAGCTTTTGCCTGTTGGCAGGGATCCCACCGGCGAAGATATTAAGAAAGCCAAAGAAATTGGTCTTCTTGTCACTAAGTCAGGGGACTCACTTTAACCAAACTAATCGAACTCATAAAGAAAGTAATGATCAGCTGATCCTTGCGGATGATAGCTTAGGATTAAACCAGTGTAGACCTGTGTTTGCCGCAATTCTAGCTTAGACACTGTATAGAAATCTTTCCACTGGGTTTCCAAAGTCCAGGGCGTCAGAGCTGGCAATGGGCGGCACTTGAAAAGGAGGGTTTTGGACTTTGCATCCGCTTGAATGCGGAAGACTGTCTCAAAGCCCAAGTCCCATGGTTGTGGGGCAGGTTCATTCACGAAAACTCGGTGGTCTGGGGCTTTGGCCCTGGGTTTTTGCCTCATTGGTTGCAGCCGTGAATGGCATTTTCTGGTTTTGTGATTCGTTCAGAGGGAGATCGACGTGGCTTACGCAGCAACCCAATCCAAAAGCGGCTATCAAGCCGGGGTGAAAGATTACCGACTCACCTATTACACGCCCGACTACACGCCCAAGGATACCGATGTCTTGGCCTGTTTCCGGGTTACCCCTCAGCCGGGCGTTCCCCCCGAAGAGGCCGGGGCGGCGGTGGCGGCTGAGTCCTCGACCGGCACCTGGACAACGGTGTGGACAGATTTGCTCACCGACTTGGATCGGTACAAGGGCCGCTGCTACGACATCGAGCCAGTTCCCGGCGAAGAGAATCAATACTTCTGCTTCGTCGCCTATCCGCTGGATCTGTTCGAGGAAGGCTCGGTCACCAACATGCTCACCTCGATTGTGGGCAACGTCTTCGGCTTCAAGGCCCTGAAGGCGCTGCGGCTGGAAGACTTGCGCATCCCCGTGGCCTACTTGAAGACCTTCCAGGGCCCTCCCCACGGCATCCAGGTGGAGCGGGACAAATTGAACAAGTATGGCCGCCCACTATTGGGCTGCACCATCAAGCCCAAGCTGGGCCTTTCCGCTAAAAACTACGGGCGGGCGGTGTACGAGGCGCTGCGGGGCGGTCTGGACTTCACCAAAGACGACGAAAACATCAACTCCCAGCCCTTCCAGCGCTGGCGGGATCGCTACCTCTTTGTGATGGAGGCCGTCCACAAGGCCCAAGCGGAAACTGGCGAGATCAAGGGGCACTACCTGAACGTGACGGCGCCCACCTGTGAGGAGATGTTCAAACGGGCGGAGTTTGCCAAGGAGATTGGTGCCCCCATCATCATGCACGACTACCTGACTGCTGGGTTTACCGCCAACACCAGCCTGGCTAAGTGGTGCCGCGACAACGGCATTCTGCTGCACATCCACCGCGCCATGCACGCGGTGATCGACCGGCAGAAAAACCACGGCATCCACTTCCGGGTGCTGGCCAAGTGCTTGCGCATGTCCGGCGGCGACCACCTGCATGCCGGTACGGTGGTGGGCAAGTTGGAAGGCGACCGCGCCGTGACGCTTGGCTTTGTGGATCAGATGCGGGAGAACTATGTGGAGGCGGATCGCTCTCGGGGTAACTTCTTCACCCAAGATTGGGCTTCGATGCCTGGGGTGATGCCGGTGGCCTCCGGTGGCATTCACGTCTGGCACATGCCGGCACTGGTGGAGATCTTCGGTGACGATGCCGTGCTGCAGTTTGGCGGCGGAACCCTGGGACACCCCTGGGGGAACGCTCCAGGCGCGACCGCCAACCGGGTGGCTTTGGAAGCTTGTATCCAAGCTCGTAACGAAGGTCGGGATCTGGCCCGCGAGGGCAACGACATCATCCGCGAAGCGGCCAAGTGGTCGCCGGAGCTGGCGGCTGCCTGCGAGCTGTGGAAGGAGATCAAGTTCGAGTTCAAGCCCGTCGATACCCTCTAGAGATTGGCTGGGGCAAGGGATCCCCACAGTTCTCTTGCCCCGCTGCTTTGGCCACCCCCTGGATTGGCAATGGATCTAAAACAGATCGCCAAAGATACGGCCAAGACCTTGATCAGCTACCTGACCTATCAGGCGATGCGCACGGTGCTGGCCCAACTGAGCGAGACGGATCCTCCCAGGGCTCTTTGGCTGCAGCAGTTCTCTGCCCGGCAAAACCTCCAGGATGGGGAAGCCTACCTGCGGGCTTTGCTGGCAGAGCGCCCTGACTTGGCCTACCGCATCATGACCGTTCGCGAGCACATTGCAGCGGAGGTGGTGGATTACCTGCCGGAGATGGCCAAAGCCGGCATCCAGCAGGCCAATATGGAGCACCGCCGCAATCACCTAGAACGGCTCACCTCAGCAGCGGGATCTCCGCCGGTCACCCACCCGGAAGCGGGATCCCCTCCCCAAAACCTTAGACCCGAAACGGAGTGACAGCCATCATGCAAACCTTACCGAAAGAGCGCCGCTACGAAACCCTTTCCTACTTGCCGCCGCTGACGGATCTGCAGATCATCAAGCAGGTGCAATACATCTTGGATCAGGGCTACATCCCTGCCGTTGAGTTCAACGAATCCTCTGAACCGACGGTTCGCTACTGGACATTGTGGAAGCTGCCTCTGTTCGGCGCCACTTCTCCCCAGGAGGTGCTGAGCGAGGTGCAGGCTTGCCGCAGCGCCTACCCCAATTGCTTCATCCGTGTGGTGGGGTTCGACAACATCAAGCAGTGCCAGGTGCTCAGCTTCTTGGTTTACAAGCCCAGCGGCCTACGCTAAGAGAGGTTCGGGGCAATTGGTCTCATTCCTAGCCAATCAGCGCGGAGGGAGAGCTTCTCCCTCTTTTTTATTTCTTGCTTCGCACAGCCATTCCCAATGGCAACGGCGCCATTCTCAATCTCAAAAAACAGTCATTTCAAACAGCAACGCAACGGTTCCTTGCCTCGTTATTGCTACACAACGCTGTCGCGAAGGCGCCGCTCTAACTCCCCTCTCCCTCAGGGAGAGGGGCTGGGGGTGAGGGCCATCCCTCAGGGAGAGGGGCTGGG
>NZ_JANSJH010000057.1:0-17322 GCF_047462495.1 Synechococcus sp. H55.2
GCGTCCCAAATCGTTCCGTTTCCAATTTCTAGGGATCCCCCCGAAGGGGGAACTTACGTCAACCAACTGGTCGAATCTGGAATCGCCCAAGAGTTTCCAATTTCTAGGGATCCCCCCGAAGGGGGAACGGTAGAGGTCAGTAATAGCCCAGCTACATCTGGGTGTTTCCAATTTCTAGGGATCCCCCCGAAGGGGGAACAGGGCTGCGGCCCCAGAACTGGCGCTGGGAGTGGCACCGTTTCCAATTTCTAGGGATCCCCCCGAAGGGGGAACAGCTCGAATTAGTCGAAGCCGCACTCCACAACCAGTAGGTTTCCAATTTCTAGGGATCCCCCCGAAGGGGGAACATCCTCAACAATAACGAGGTTATCGCCATCGGCCCGGCGGTTTCCAATTTCTAGGGATCCCCCCGAAGGGGAACCAGAGCACCTATGACGAGGTCATAGGTTGCCCCCGATTGTTTCCAATTTCTAGGGATCCCCCCGAAGGGGAACCGGCTCAAGCCCTGCTCTGCCTTGAGGGCAAGCCTTTCATCGTTTCCAATTTCTAGGGATCCCCCCGAAGGGGAACCACTAAATCCTTTTGCAAAGGCTGCGGCCAGAGTCTGGGCGTTTCCAATTTCTAGGGATCCCCCCGAAGGGGAACCTGGGAAACCCAGATGTACCTACGACTGGAAGAAACCGTTTCCAATTTCTAGGGATCCCCCCGAAGGGGAACCCTGCTGGGAGAATCTCGATTTCCGAGCCGAGGTATTGTTTCCAATTTCTAGGGATCCCCCCGAAGGGGAACCGTAATAGACATACCTTATGGAAGGGTGGTGAACAACTGTTTCCAATTTCTAGGGATCCCCCCGAAGGGGAACCTCGCCGAAATACGGGTCACTGGGAGCAACATCCCGGAAGTTTCCAATTTCTAGGGATCCCCCCGAAGGGGAACCAGTTACGGTTTACTGCCAAGCATCAGCAAGCCTATACTGTTTCCAATTTCTAGGGATCCCCCCGAAGGGGAACCGCCGCCCCGCCCCGCCGGCCACCACCCCCAGCAGCCCCTGCGTTTCCAATTTCTAGGGATCCCCCCGAAGGGGAACCTAGAGTTGGAGACGGCGAGCGCGCGGGCGAGCGCGCGTTTCCAATTTCTAGGGATCCCCCCGAAGGGGAACCACGATGAAGTAGTAGGCCGGCCCCGATTCAAGGGGGTAGTCGTGTTTCCAATTTCTAGGGATCCCCCCGAAGGGGAACCGGCAGTGGCGGACGGTGGGGGCGTCTCCTCCGCCGGTGGTTTCCAATTTCTAGGGATCCCCCCGAAGGGGAACCTCCGGGCTCGTTATTGCGGGGATGCCTGGACATACGCCGATGTTTCCAATTTCTAGGGATCCCCCCGAAGGGGAACCATTAAGGACCTACTCCAACAAATTACCGCTACTGGTGGTTTCCAATTTCTAGGGATCCCCCCGAAGGGGAACCAAGGAGTGCGGCGGAACGCACGCCCCACCATTTAGAGAGGTTTCCAATTTCTAGGGATCCCCCCGAAGGGGAACCGCTACGACCGGGTGATGAAACAACTGATCGGCGAGTGGTTGGTGTTTCCAATTTCTAGGGATCCCCCCGAAGGGGAACCTTAAAAAGGACAAGGGAATGCACGGAATCAAGGCCGTGTTTCCAATTTCTAGGGATCCCCCCGAAGGGGAACCCCTACGCCCAGTTCACCTCGGAAGTGGAGTTCTTCCTCTGTTTCCAATTTCTAGGGATCCCCCCGAAGGGGAACCAATAGCGAGCCCGGACATACGAGTTCTGCAGATCCAGTTTCCAATTTCTAGGGATCCCCCCGAAGGGGAACCATGCTGACAACAGTACCAGCCAAGATAAGAGGCTCGAGAACGTTTCCAATTTCTAGGGATCCCCCCGAAGGGGAACCCCGCTGTGCGAAGCGGGCAAGGTCACCTACCGGGACGGGTTTCCAATTTCTAGGGATCCCCCCGAAGGGGAACCACCTCATACCAGGTGGTGGTGACCTATCGGGGAGAGAGCGTTTCCAATTTCTAGGGATCCCCCCGAAGGGGAACCACTGTTTTTTTCTGTCGCTCCCTTCGACAGAGAAGAACGACGTTTCCAATTTCTAGGGATCCCCCCGAAGGGGAACCACGATAAGGGATGCACGGTATCAAGGCCATAAGGTGGTGTTTCCAATTTCTAGGGATCCCCCCGAAGGGGAACCCCCGGATCCTCACGGGGAAGGACCGGGTAGCAATTAGTGTTTCCAATTTCTAGGGATCCCCCCGAAGGGGAACCAGGGATGCACGGAGTCAAGGCCGTCCGTTGGTTGGGGGCGTGTTTCCAATTTCTAGGGATCCCCCCGAAGGGGAACCTACGGGGACGCTCCCGACCTAGAGGCCTCGATCCGCTGGTTTCCAATTTCTAGGGATCCCCCCGAAGGGGAACCCAGCCATGATCCACGCTTATTTGGTCGACTCTCGGGGAGTTTCCAATTTCTAGGGATCCCCCCGAAGGGGAACCTAGACAAGGGCAGGTCTGTCGTTCCCTGCCCTGAATCGTTTCCAATTTCTAGGGATCCCCCCGAAGGGGAACCTCTACCCCTATTAAACCCAAGTGGGGCAAGGAATGCAAGACCCATTTGCGAGGGGGTCGGTCGAAGACGGCAAAAAAGGGCCTGGAAGAGGGGGGGCAAGAGGCCTGAAAGCCTTGTGGGGCAAGGCATCGAGCGGGTCAACGAAAGAATCGGCCTTTGCGGGATTTGGCGAGGCGCTCGCAAAGCCGCTGCTACCGTTTTTGTGTTGCTTTGCCAACACGAGATGCGTAGGGGATTAGCCCCGCAGGCGACCGGAGCGCAGGATGCTGAGGATGAGCCACAGCCCCAGCAGGCTGGCGGCGCCAAAGAGCAGCTCGCTTAGCCAAAAGACCTGGAAGCGCTGGGTTTGCGCCGAGATGATGGCAGCGCCAATAATCAGGGATCCAACCAGGATGCTGTAGGAGAGGCGGTTGGCCGACTGGTCCAGGCTGGTGCGGAGGCCTTCCAGCTCCTGCACCGTCAGGTTCCAGCGCTGGGTCTCGGAGGTGATGCGGCTAAGCAGCACTTCCAGTTGCCGCGGCGACTGCAGCGAGAGGTTTTTGAGATCCAGGGCTGTGCGCAGCAGCGAGGGCAGGGGGGCATCCCCCAGCAACTGCTGCCGAAACACATCGGCCATCAGGGGGCGAATTTGCTCCGGCAGATTGTAGTCTGGGGTGAGCTGGCGGGCGATCCCTTCCAGGTTGGCCAGGGCCTTGGCGCACAGCCCCAGGTTGCCGGGGATGCGGATCTGGTTGCGCCGTGCCGCCTGTAGGATCTCGGAAAAGAGCTCGCTAAAATCCAGCTCGGCAACGCTCAGGGTGTAGTACTGGCGCAAGAGGCGCTCGTATTCCCTCTGCAGTTGGGCCAGGCTGACGGCGGGATCCCGCGGGCTGCCCCTAGGACTTTCCGGCAGGGCCAGTTCCAGCGTGAGCTCAGCACAGCGCTGGGCATCCAGGCTGACGATGGCCAAAATCAGCTCCAGCACAATCTGCTGCGTGCGGGGATCCAGCCGCCCAATCATGCCGCAGTCCAAGAGGGCCACGCGACCGGATCCCAGGTAGAAGAGGTTGCCGGGGTGAGGATCGGCGTGGAAATAGCCGTCAAGGCAGATCTGCTGGAAAAAGGCGCGGGTGAGCAGGCGGGCGATCTGTTTGGGATCGACATCGCTGCGATCCGCCTCTAGCAGGGGCTTTCCCTCGATCCACTCCAGCGTCAGCACCTTGGGCGTGGTGAGCGACCAGTAGACGCGCGGCACCACCAGTTGATTGGGGTCAAACCAACGTCCCTTTTGCAACTGTTGGCGGAGCTGCTCGGTGTGGCGGGCTTCCTGGGTAAAGTCCAGCTCCGCCTGCAGCGCCCGGCAAAACTCATTGGCCAAGGCCACCACGTCTGTTAGCCTACCGAACTCCGTTTGCGCCACCAGCTCAGCAATGCCACGGATAAGCCGCGTATCCTGTTCCACCACTGCTTCCAGCCCCGGCCGTTGGATCTTGAGGGCCACCAGTTCGCCGCTGAGCAGGCGGGCGCGATGGACTTGGGCAATGGATCCCGCTGCCACTGCTTCCGTGTCCAGGCTGCTGAATATCTGCTCCAGGGGCTTTTGCAACTGCTGGCGCAGCAGGATCTCCACCGCCTTCCAGGGCACGGGGGGCACATTGCTCTGCAGCGTGCTGAGGGCCTCGATGTACTCCCGCGGCAACAGATCGGGGCGGGTGCTCAGCAACTGGCCCAGCTTCACATAAACCGGCCCCAGATCCACCAGGATGTTGCGCAGCACCATCGGCGGCGGCAGTTGCGGCTCTTCCGCCTTGCCCAAGGAGAGCAAGCGCCGCATGTAGTCCCAGCCGTGGCGCAGGACTACTTCCAGGATCTCCGCCTGACGGGCGCCGCTCTGGGCCAGCCGCGCAAAGACCACTCCTTTTCCCTCCCGCACAGCAGATATCAAAGGAAAGGCACGGGAGCCACCCGGCGGGTTCCGTCCCAGCCGCCGGCTAGCCCTTCTCGCAAGGCCCGCAGCACCTCGTCGGTCTCGGCGTTGGGCTCGACAAAGGAGAAGAGGTGCTTATAGCGCAGCCTCCCCTCGCGATCGACGATGAACTGGCCCGGCAGGGGTGCCCCCAGCGCTTGGCCGACACCGTAGAGCCGAAAGGTCTTGCACTCCGGATCCACCAACAGCGGATAGGGCAGTTGCAGGTCGGCTTGGATCTGTTGGCTTTGCACCGGGTCGGTGCTGGTAATCATCAGCAGCTCTGCTCCCAAAGACCGGATCTCCTCGTAGCGGGCCTTCAGATCCTGGATGTGGGGGTAGCAGAAGGGGCAGAAGAGCTTTTCCGTGAAAATACGGGTAAAAGCCAGAACCACCGGCTGGTGGCCGCGGTAGTCCGACAGGCGCACGGGATCCCCGTGTACATTGGGCAGCTCAAAGTCGGGGGCCAGCTCGCCAATCTGCAGAGGGCTGTTGGCCGGCTGGGGGATGAAGTTGTCGAAAAAGCGACGGTTGAACAGGCCGCTGTTGCTGGTCATTGCCATTTTTTACGTTTCTTTACTGCTGCCACCAGCCTAACCCAAAGCCTCGGCCACTGCCTTTAGCCGTCGCAGTTGCGCCCGCATGTCGTGCCGGGTTAGCTCTGCCGCCACTAGGTAAAACCCTGCCGCCACCCAGGGGTTGGGGATGGAAAACTCAAAGCGGTTCACCAACAGCGTTCCCGACGCTTGGGGGCGGCACTCCCAGCGGTCAGTGCCCTGAAAAAACCCCTCAAACTGCCACTGCACCAGGCCCTCGGCCCGCTCGGCGATCACGCAGTCCAGGCTGGGGGAAATGAGAGGCAGGCGCAGGAAAAAGCGGTAGCGGCTGCCCAGTTGCCCCGTAGGGGATCCCAGCGCTTCGCAGCCCAAAAGCGGGTTAAGCCAGCGCCGCATCAGCTCCGGGTCAATGAGACAGCGCTCCACCCGCGCCACGTCAGCGGCAATCTCCATCGCTTGGGTATAGACAGGCATGCTTTAAGGAGAGGCTGTAGCAGCAGGCTGCGCTTTGCCGACAGGGGCAACGGTACTCAGCAAAATCAAGATATCCCGGTACTCCACCTGATCCGGCCCGCGGCGGGGGGATCCCACCTGAATGACTGCCTGGTACAGGGACTGTTCAGGGTGGGGGGGAGACTCGAACACCAAGGTGCGGATGCCGTTGGCCTGTTCCAGATCCGAGAGGAGATCCCAGCCCCGGCCCCACAGGGTGCGACGATAGTAGACGGCAATCTCCTCCAGAGGCTGAGAGGTCTGCAAAATCAAGGAAGCAAGGCCCCCCCCTCGATCCCAAATCTGCCCGGAAGAGACAACGGCAGCGTTGGGCAACTGCAAATGAGGGGGAAAGTGAGGGGGAAGGGCGCGGGTATCCCCCAAAGAAGCCTCAAAGTGCGTGCCATCTTTGCCGATGTGACGCCGCACAGGATCCAGCTCTGGGGAAACCGGAGCAGCCCTCTGGCGGCAGGCCATGAGGGATCCCGCCAGCAGCCCAACGGTTAGCCAAGCAAGAACCGGCAGAGGACTCCGTCCCGCCGGCGCGATTTGCTCAAGACAGCACCTTTTTCTCATTTGTTGGGCCGCGTCCCTGAGGTGGGTTCTATCTATGGGGCAAGGATCTGAGCCACTCACGGGCTTGGCAGCCGGCGTGTATGGTAGATAAAAGCTCGTTCTTGGGTTTCTGCCCATTCCTATGCCCAAGGTTAGCACCTCTCGCCATCCAGCCGACTCACGCTTTAGTTCTGCCATTGCCGCGCGCCCTTTTCGCGAACAGGTCAAAGGGTTAAAGCCCTACCAGCAAAAACAACTGCAACGGCTTTACCAACTGCGCCTACCCCCCAACCGCTTGGTGACGGTGGAGTTTGCCCAACGGCTGGGATCCCTGACTCAAGATCTAGAAGGCCAGCCCATCAGTGTTTACCTGAACCGGCGCGGCCAAGTGATCCGCGTGGGGCTGGGATCCCCTTTTGAGACCCAGATCCCGGCCTGGGAATTGCCTCGCCAGGGAGCCGAGCGCCTCTCCGGGATCCGCTGCATCACCACCCAAACTGGGGCAGGAGGCCCCGGCCAGAAAGCGCTGACGGCCATGGCTTTGCAGCGTTTGGATGCCCTTATCACCCTTTCCGTGGCCAAGGCAGGAGGGCAGCGGCGGCGAGGTGGAGCGGCCACGGGCTTTGTCAACTGCGCCTATCTGGCCCACCTGGTGCCGCAGGAGGGGCACCGCTGGCAGGTCTCGGAGCCTTTGCCCCTGGGGATCCTGGCAGAACAGGATCTGCAGGAGCTGGTGACGGAGCTGGAGGATGGCTTTCGGCGCCAATTGACCGCCCGCCAGGTGGATCCCAAGCAGGAGCGAGCGATCCTGGTGGGGCTGCAGGAGCTGGGGCAGAGCCGCGAAGACCTGATGGACAGGCTGACAGAGCTGGGCCGCCTGGTGGAAAGTGCCGGCGGACAGGTGCTGCAAACCCTCTGGCAACGGCGGGAAGGCCCCAATTCCGCCACAGTCATTGGCTCTGGTAAGGTGCAGGAGTTGGCGCTGCTGGTACAGGATCTGGGGGCTAACCTGGTGGTGTTCGACCGCGAGCTCACCCCCAGCCAGGTGCGCACCCTGGAAGAGGCGGTGGGGGTGCGGGTGGTGGATCGCAGCGAGGTGATCCTGGATATCTTTGCCCAGCGGGCCAGAACACGGGCCGGGAAGTTACAGGTGGAGCTGGCGCAACTGCAATATCTGCTGCCGCGCCTGGCCGGTCGAGGGCGCACCATGTCGCGACTGGGGGGTGGGATCGGCACCCGCGGCCCTGGGGAAACCCAACTGGAAATGGAGCGACGGGCCATTCAGCGGCGCATCGGCAAGCTGCGGCAAGAAGTAGAAGAGCTGCGCCGCCACCGGCAACGGCTGCGCCAACGCCGCGAGGGATCCCAGATTCCCGTGGTGGCGCTGGTGGGCTACACCAATGCCGGCAAATCCACCCTCCTGAATGCCCTCACCCACGCCCAGGTCTATGTTGCCGATCAGCTCTTTGCCACCTTGGATCCCACTACCCGGCGGCTGGAGCTGCCCGACCACCAGGCGGTGCTGCTCACCGACACGGTAGGATTTCTAACGGAACTGCCGGAGCAACTGGTGGACGCCTTCCAGGCCACTTTGGAGGAAGTGACAGAGGCTGACGCCCTGCTGCACGTGGTGGATCTCTCTCACCCCAACTGGGAAGGGCAGATCGAGGCGGTGGAAAAATTGCTGGATGGCATGCCCTTGGCCACCGGGCCGCGACAATTGGTGTTTAACAAAATTGACCGCCTCGATCCCGAATGGGTAGAAGATGTGCGCCTGCTCTACCCCAAAGCTCTCTTTGTCTCTGCTGCTACCGGCCAAAATCTGAACCAGTTGCGCCGCACCTTGGCCCAGTTTGCGGCAGCCTTGAATCTCAACTCCCTCGATTGGCAGGAACCCAGGGATCCCTAGAAGCATTCCATAAGGATTTCGAAACCTGGGCCTTTCATTATTTATCCTGCCTCGGCATAAACATTCAGTTACATTGAGATCAGAATTGTTAACCGACTTCAGGTTAGGGAGAGAACATGGTCACTACTGCGGTTGCACCTCAAGTCGCACCTCACCTGGCCCAGTCGCATCTGACGCTGCAAACTTTGCCCATTGGCGCCGATACCCTCGCCATTCGCTCTCAAGATTGGGATCGAGATCGGTTTGACATTGAATTCGCCCTGGAAAACGGCACCACCTACAACTCCTTTTTGATTCGCGGCGAGAAGGTGGCCCTCATCGACACCTCCCACGAGAAATTTCGCCAGTTGTACCTGGATCTCCTGCAGGGGCTCCTTAATCCTGCCCAGATCGACTACCTGGTGGTCAGCCACACCGAGCCGGATCACAGCGGCTTGGTGGGGGATCTGCTGGAGCTGGCGCCCCAGGCGACGGTGGTGGCCTCCAAAGTGGCCATGCAATTTCTGGAAGACCTGGTGCATCGGCCCTTCCGGCGGCTGGTGGTGAAGCAGGGGGATCGCCTGGATCTGGGCAAGGGCCATGTCCTAGAGTTTATCTCCGCCCCCAACTTGCACTGGCCCGACACCATCCTTACCTACGACCACGGCACCCAGATCCTCTACACCTGCGATGTGTTTGGGATGCACTACTGCGACGACTTCGCCTGGGATGAGCATCCCCACCTGCTGCAGGCGGACTTTAAGCTCTACTACGACTGCCTTATGGGGCCCAACGCCCGCTCGGTGCTCTCGGCTCTGAAGCGCATGGAAGCCTTGCCCCCTATCGCCGCCATTGCCACCGGCCACGGCCCCCTGCTGCGCCATCACCTGTCCGACTGGGTAGAGCAATACCGCACCTGGAGCCTGGAGCAGGCCAAAGCCGAACGGATGGTGGCGGTGTTCTACCTGTCGGGATATGGCCAGGCGGAAGTGCTGGCTCAAGCCATCGCCCACGGGATCCAAAAAACCGGCACCCAGGTGGAGCTGGTGGATCTGCGGCTGGTGGATGCCCACGAGGTGCGCGAGCTGATGAGCTTGGCCGCCGGTGTGGTGATAGGCATGCCGCCCCAATCGGGGCCAGATGCGGCCACCACCCAGGTGCTGCTGAAAACCCTCTTGGCCTCTGCCCACAGCAAGCAGGGCTTTGGCCTCTTCGAGTCGGGCGGCGAAGATGATGAGTCGGTCTACCTCTGCCGCAACACGCTGCAGGAGATCGGTGCCAAAGAGGTGTTTGCCCCGATTTTGCTCAAGCAGCCTGCCAGCGAAGCTCTGCTGCAAGTGGCTGAAGAAGCGGGTACCGACTTGGGGCAATGGCTGACCCGGGATCGCAGCATTCAGCAGATGAAAGCCCTCGATGCCGACCTGGATCGCGCCCTGGGCCGCATCAGCAACGGCCTCTACATCCTCACCGCTCGCAAAGGGCAGGCCACCAGCGCCATGCTCGCCTCCTGGGTGGCCCAGGCCAGCAGCGATCCGCCGGGGATCAGCGTTGCCGTGGCCAAAGACCGGGCCATCGAGTCCTTCCTGCAGGTGGGGGATACCTTCGTCCTCAACGCCTTACCGGAGGGCCACTACCAGCCCTTGATGCGCCACTTCCTGAAGCGCTTCCCACCAGGGGCCGACCGCTTTGCCGGCATCAAAACTTACCCCGCCGCCAACGGATCCCCCATCCTGGCCGATGCCCTGGCCTACCTGGAATGCCGTGTGGTCAGCCGTCTGGAAACCAGCGACCACTGGGTGGTGTACAGCACGGTGGAAGCCGGGCGGGTCTCCAACCTGGAGGGCCTCACTGCCATCCACCACCGCAAAGTGGGGAATCATTACTGATCCCTCACCCCCAGCCCCTCTCCCTAGGGGAGAGGGGAGATTCAGGGTTGGCCTGGGGCAAGGCCAGTACTCGCAGCTCGCCCCCAGCCCCTCTCCCTAGGGGAGAGGGGAGATTCGCCAGGTTCGGAAACAGCCGCTCTGCCGATGCAAAAACTTCCCTCCAAACTTCAATAAGACTGTCGGTAGCGCAGCCCGTTGGGATGCAGGAAAAAAGGGCTGTCTTCTCCCAAAGGGATCCCGTCTGGCTGCAGTGGAAAAGGCAGCCCTTCTGGGCTCTGTTCCGCTTCCTGAGAGAGGCGGTAGAAAACTCCCCCGCATCCAGAAGAGGGAATCTCCGCAGCAGCATGCTGCTGTTGCCAGCGCTGGTAGGGGCTGAGCCGAGCTTCCCTCCGGTCGATGTCCGGCGGCGCAGGGAGAGAGGGCGCTATAGCCGGCTGTCCAGCGGGCAAAAGAGCCGCCACCTCCGCTTGGGCCCACCCTGCCGGGGCCAAGGCCAAAGCCAAAAGCCAGCCGCTTCCCCAAACCCAGATGAACTGCCGCATGACCGGATCCCTCGCTTTAGGCTCTCTACTGTCCAGCACTGAGAAGATGGCTCCCATCTTCTCAAGGTCGGACTGAGGGGGGCATGACGGAGATCCCGCCAAGCCTGTGATCTGGATCAGCTCAATCCAGACCCACTCCATCAAATCAATAGGGATCCCTTGTCAATGCCCATCTACCCGCTAGCAGATTTGCCGGAATGGTCTGCACTGCCGGCCCGTACATAGGCGTGCCAAGCCAAGTCCAGCAGGCCATCCAACACCGCCGCAGCCACTGCAGGGCCCCCCTTGCGTCCCTCGGTGCGGATATGAGGCACCATGGAATCGGCCAGCTCCTGCTTGGCTTTCACCACGTTCACAAACCCAGCCGGCGTGGCGATGACCAGAGCAGGAGCCACCTCCTTTTCTGTAATCAACCGAACCAACGTGGAAAGAGCCGTTTGGGATTGGCCAATGATAAAGATTGCTTCAGGATAGCGTTGGGCCAGGGTTTCCAATCCCCAAGCAGAGCGGGTCTTATCTTTTTGGGGGCGAGTAATCGCTTCGCTGCCGCAGTAGATGGGGTTGGAAAAGGTGTTCTGGACGGCCCAGGCAATGCCTACCTGTACCATCGGCTCATCTACCACAATGGTGGTACGCGCTGCCAGAGCCGCCGCTCCAGCTTGCAAGGCTTCGTTGCCAAAACGGATAAGGTTCAAGTACTCAAAGTCGGCAGTAGCATAAATAACACGGCGAACCACTTCATACTCGGCAGGAGAAAGCTCGTGCTTGCCCACCTCCTGGTCGATGATCATCAGGCTCTCTGCATCGGTGACATGCCACTCCATCGGTTCCAGACCCCGCCCGCCGTTTGTTCTCGGTAATGACAGGATTGTACCTGCAGAGGCTCCGATTGGTGGGAAAAGCCATCGCCTAACCCGGCGGCCAACCCATCGCTCGACCGCCGAGAATGTGGATGTGTAGGTGAAAGACGGTCTGCCCGCCGTCCTCCCCTTCGTTGATCACCAGTCGATAACCTTTGTTTAAACCTGCCTCGGCAGCCACCCGCTGAGCCGTCAATAGCAGATGCCCCAGCAACGCTTCCTGGTCGGGCTTGGCCTGGGCAATGCCGGGGATAGGCTCCTTGGGCACCACCAAGATGTGGACAGGGGCTTGAGGGGCGATATCTTTGAAGGCGATGGCCCGCTCATCTTCGTAGACAATCTGGGCCGGGATCTCCCTGCGGATGATCTTGCCGAAAACCGTGTCGCTCATGGGTGGTTACAAGCCAGTTCTGACCTTAGCCTAGCCGCTGATGGCCCTCATTGGTTGAGCAGCCACTCAAACTCCTGTTGCAGCGAGCGAATGTGCCCCACCCGCGAGACCAACAGGGCATCTTGCCCAGCATCCCGAAAGCGAGACTGCCACAAACTCACCAAATCGGGGTTGCTACACCAAAAGCAGATGACGGTTTCCACCAACTGATCCCAATCCCAACCCCGCCGGGCCGGCACCTCCTCCAGGGATCCCAGCAGCGCATCCAAGGTGCAAGGGCTGGTGCCTAAGTATTCCACCCCACAGGGCCGCTTTGCCAGCTCCTGCTGCTGACAGAAGAACTCGAGGGCAGGGGCAATGCCGATGATCTCAAAAGTGTAAACCATTGGGCTCAGTCCTAGAGGGTTTCCTTGCGAAAACAGAGGTTTTGCAAAAGAGGAGTTCAGCAATCTCTCGACAGAATTGAAACTGGGATCTTTTCCCATCCGTCGTCGATCTGAACCTGGATGTTAGGCACTGACTATATACTCAACTTGGGCCAATTGCCAAGACTAAAGAACAGGCGGACACGACTCTTTTGCCACTGGTCACTACCTGGAGATAGGATGCTTCAACACCAAAGAGGTGAGCTTTGCCTGATGAGCGCTCCAGCGAACAATCCTGCGCAGATAACTGCTAGCAAACCCAAGTAAGGACTGCCAGCACTCATCGAGATTTTTTGCTGGTTGACTCTGCTGACAAAGCAGTTGACGCCCACCTTTCCTGGGGGCGTCAGAGAGATGGTGCTTCCAAAAGAGCGAAAGCCCAGAAACAACTGGCGTGGCGAAAGTCTCCAGCCTAGGCCCTTTCTTCTATCCAAGTGGGTACTGGGTTCTGGATATTTTCCGGGACAGGAGAGCTGGGGGCGGGGAGATGAAACTCGATGCGCGGCTGCCCCACTCCATAGGTGAGGGTGTAGCTCCAGTGCAGACAGCGCAGCCACAGGCGGGGATAATGGACTTCCAACCAGGGCTGCAGGCGCCGCACCAGCCTTGGGAGCCAGCCCCTCAGCAAAGCTGAAGTCAAGGCCAGCCCGCTATAGCCGAAGTAGGTAGGTAGCCACTGGGCAAAGCCCTTGGCCCCTACGGCCTCCCAGATCCACAGCAGCAGCCGCGGGTTTTGCCAAGCCGCTTTGATGGCCATGCGGTTAAAGGCCAGCCAGCCGGCCCGGTCTTTGATGAAATCATCTACCACCTCTGGCGGCTCGGTGGCGAGAATGCCGAAAAAGCTGTTGAGGATGGCGTTGATGCGTTCGGGGGGCAATACCTTGCCGGTGGGCACCATCATCCCCCGCGAGAACAGCCAAGTGACGGCGGAGTTGCCCTGGTAGGCGCGGATCTGGGCCAGGTCAGAGGCTTTGAGCAGGTTGTGGCGCAGGGCTGTGTTCAGCAGGTCACAGAGGCGGGGGCAGTTGCGCACCAGGGATCCAAACCCGGTAAAACTCAGGGGGGATTGCAGGGCCGCCGCATCCCCAATCAAGAGGACGCGGTCGAAGGGCTCCTCTGGAGTCCGCTGCGGGCTAAACCGTCCGGGAATGTAGCCGAAGGTGGCCTTTTTCCACTGCAGGCGCTCTGGGTTGCAGCGGCGGTACTCCGGCAGGATGGTGAAAAAGTCTTCGTACAATTCCAGCAGGGATCCCGGATTTTCCGGATGTACCTGGTGGTAGTGGAACAAGTAGAAGGTGAGATCCTCGCCGGGGCCGGGAAAGAGCTCCCAAATGAGCTGCCGACCGCGGCTGATGTCCCCGTGGCTGGCCAGGATGTCGCCAAATTGGGGATCCCATACTCCCGGCTCAAACCCTCCTGCAATGGTGGCCCCGACGGTGGGGCAGACGCTATCAAAAGCATGATGGCGGTAGAGCTGCTGGGCAATGGGCGAGGCCGTCCCCATGGCATCCACCAACAGGCGGGATCCCAGCCGAAACTCAGCTTGGCCGATTAAATCTTTCACCACCACCGTGACGCCCTGGTCTTCGATGTAGGCCCGCCGGAACTCCGTGCGCTCGTAGATGGTGCCGCCGCAGGATCTCAGGATCTGGCCGCAGAGCTGCAGGAGCTTTTCGGCATCGATGGCCAGGTTCAACACCGTCGGCGTGTGCAGGACGGGGGCGCGTACGGGGCTGTTGCCATCAAAAAACTTGTTGAACCCATCGGTGTATTCCCTGAGGATGAGGCTCTCTATCTCCTCGGTGCTGAGGAGGCCGAACTCCGCTAGCGTCTGCAGCTCCCGCCGCGAGATGTTCCACTCCCGGTTCATGCGGCCAAAGGGCAGCCGTTCCACCAGGGCCACGCGGTAACCTAAGCGGGCCATGGCCGCACCGTAGATGGCCCCCAGCGCCCCGCCCACGATCACCAAGTCCCACTCCAAGGGGGCAGGTTCAGGGGCCGGCTGGCGAAACAGCACCGGCTGCCGCTGAGGATGGGGGGATTGCACTTCTTCCCGCCAGCGCTTCTCCCACCAGTAAACCCGCTGCAGGTCAAACTCGCCGTTGGGAATGCGGCGGAAATACTTCACCGTCTGCGGGTAAAAAGGCTCCAGTTGCTCAAAGATGGATCCCTGGCTGAGATCGATAGCTGGCAACTGCGGGTAGCGGTGGGGAAATCGGCTCTGGATGGCCTTTTCCAGCTCTCTCAGCCAGCGCCCCTGCCGGGGGAAAGGCCGCTCCGACCACTGGAACACCTTGAGATAGGTGGTGTTCAGCCCCGACCAGAGGAAAACGGCCAGCTCGGCCCCACATCCCTGCAGGCGCAGGCCGGTGGCGGTCGGCAGTTTTTGGCTGCCCTGAGGCAAGGGGATACACTCCTGCAGCCAGCGCAGCACCTGGGCAGTGTCTGGACAAGGGATCTCGCGATAGTACAGGGGCTTGAGCACGGCGCCGAGATAGAAAACAGAGCAAATCTTCACCCATTGTGGCACGAGGCATCCCATCCCCAAAGCCTTGTCGGATCCCATGCGGCGGCTGTTGCCCCCGGCCAAAATCAGGACAGCAACCGCAGGTAGGGGATCTCCAAGGCATTTTGGGCGAGGTTGTGGCTCCTTGGTCACCCAACTCTTCCGCTCCCGTTGGTTAAAAACTCAAGTGCTGTTGTAGCCAACCCACAACAAACTGGTATCAAACAGCACTTTACAGGCTTTCAGCGGTAACAGTAGAATCCTCCTGGCAAGGTAGCAAAGACGGGATCCCTTCATGAAAGATTTCTACCGCGAGCTGGAAATAAAGCCTGACGCGACCCTTGAAGAAATTAAAGAGAACTACAGGCGGCTTGCCAAAGAGTATCACCCGGATCGTCTCCCTCCCGGTACACCGGACAAGGCTCGACAATACATTGAAGAAAAGTTTAAGTCGATCCAAGAGGCCTACACGATACTAAGTGACCCTGTCAAGCGAAAAGCCTACGACTCTCAAAGGGCTTCCCAGGCTCCGCAGACCAAAGGGAGCGAGTATAGCCCAGGCCTGAAAGCCAAACCCAGCTATAGCACCCAAGACGGCAGCACTTGGCCGTTCGACCCTGACAAGATACAGAAAGCTGCAAAGGAAATAGAGCGTCGCAAGGAAAGTATCGAAGTTAACTACAATCAAAAGATAGAGCAAGTGAAGTCCGAGCTAAGGAGAAACCTTATTTCAATCGGCATTAAGGAAGAGGATGCCAGAGTTGATTATGCCTTCCTTACTAAGGATGAAAACATACAGAACTGCCTTTTCTCTTTGTTTTTGGGCTTTTTGGCTTTCTTAGGAGGCTGGGGAGCGATTGGTACTATACTTGTAATCATTGCCTTTGCATTTGCTTGGTCAGCATTTTCTGACAGGTACAGTAAAGCGCAAGTGGAGACAGCCAAAAGTTTCCAAGAAAGGGCGAAGTCAAAAATTGCCCTACATGAGAAAGAAAAAAGTGCGGAACTCACTCAACTTCAGCTTTACTACAGGAGCAGGATCGACTACTTTAAGAGTCTCTCCCTTGAGTCTTTATCCCCTGAGTTTATAAGCGGGCTTAGCGGAGAGGATCAGCTTTTTCTATTGACGGCGATAAAGGAAAGAGCGGACGCTGAGAAGCTAAAGGAGGATCTGAAGCTGGCGGCTGGAGTCGCTGTTGGTATTGGCATACTGGCAGTTCTATTTGGTTTGGGCGGTGGATTCTACCCCCATTGATCCTAGGCCGGCAGCAGAAGCAAAACCTTGGAGTCCGGATTCTCCGGCGAGCTCCTCGGTGGCAAAACCAGACTTTGCCACTCTTGGTAGCTGAGGCCAAGCCGAGTCATTTCAGTGACTTCGTATCTGTAGCCTTCTAGCCTCCTGTCCAATTCGATCATGGACTGGGCAGTCGCTATAACTTGATTTACTCGAGACATTAGCTTGAAAATGACGTCTCTCCGAGCAGCGGTGTTCCAGGGTAGGCGATCCCAGAATGTCCAATCTAAACCAACCAGAGATGGGGAAATGAGGGCAAGGATGGCATTCCTAGATCTTATCGGCATACTATCAAGATAGGATTCAATGTCTTGTGCGCTGAAAATAGCCGGTCGTATATATTCGTCAAACAGCTTATTCGTATCGGATTCACCCGTTGCATACTTGAGAATCTCCACAACGCTCGATAGGCTGACTCCTTGGCAAGTCCTGTGGAGATATCCTGAAGGATTTTTGGTCAATAAAAGCTTGATGTAATCTCTAATACGAGGTTTTAAAATTTCCTCTGCCTCTGCCAGGCGCTTCAGAGCCATCTCATGCTCCTCCAGCTCTAAGTAACATTTAATCTCTGTAACATAGACTAAAGATAGGATTAAGATGTACTCGCGAGCCAAAATGCCGTTGTTCTCGTTCCAATTGGAATCCCACGCAGCTTGATAATAGTGCTCGGCCTCAAGCAGAGGCTGAATGACCTCGGTTACCAATCGCTTCCTGTTGGTCTGGGAAGACATCTTCAAAGCTATTTCTGCAACGTTGATAGCAGACTTGGCCTTAGCAAGGAGCGATCTATCTATTGTATCCTTGAGCTCTGAGATGGATTGTTGAAGATGTTGAATTCGAGAGTCAATTTGATCAAGCTTAGAGATAACGACCGCAAAGCCTATGGCAGACAAACCCAGGTTAGCCAGACCAAGAGCAGTATTGAATTGGGTTAAGCCTAAGACAGTGTTTAGTTTATTGCTAATGTCAATGAGTCTTAGGTTGATCTGTCTCAACTGAATGTTGGCAAGGATCCCGTTGATGATATCCACTCCCGGGATCCAGTTGCCAATGCTATTTGGGAGTGTCAAGCCCCCTGTTTCTCTCAGCCAGGCCACCACCTGCTTAGAAGCCACTTCTCGCACCACGCCGCCTACGCGCTCGTAGGTCCCATTCTGCAGGCCTTTCAGGATGGCTTCGGGAATCTCTAGGATGACTTGCTCGGCAACCATAAGTCAGGAGACCCTTGCGCTTGCTGCCGCTAAACTAGCACAGAGAAAACCCTCTGAAAATGCCTGTACTTGGAGAGTTCGCCAAGGCTTATTCTCAGTTGCAAGGGCAAGAGCTTAGCATGGAGATCCAGCCCCCCTCACTGTTGCGTTGCCGCTATGTCTGAGCCTTCTGGCCGTCTGGTTT
>NZ_JANSJH010000058.1:0-9357 GCF_047462495.1 Synechococcus sp. H55.2
CTAATCCTGCTGGTGGGAAAACAGGTAGGCACCCACCAGGGCCAGAAGGGTTGCCAACCCCGCCAGCACCGCCACTGTGTACCAGGGGAACTGGGCAGGGGGCTGGTAGGCGGCTGCCCGCATGCCGATGCTGGCGTAGGAAAGGGGCAGGCAATAGACCAGCACCTGTAGGTAGCCTGGCAACTGGCTGGGATCAAAAAAAGTGGCCCCCAGAAAGGACATGGGCGTAATCAAAAAGTTGGTGAGCACGCCCACACTCTCCAAGCTGGGCACCTTTAAGCCGGCGATTACCCCGATGCCGGCAAAGACAGCGCAATCCAAAAGCAGCACCAACAGCGCCAGGGGATGAAGAAGGCCCCAGGCTCCTGTCCCCAGCACCCCCACCGCCAACACTCCCAAGGCCGTGAGCAGGCCGCGGGCAATGCCCGCCAACACCTTACCCAAATGCAGCGCCAGCGGATGCACCGGCAAGAGCAGCAGCTCCTCAAAGCTCTTGGTAAACAGCCGCGATCCACAAATGGAGAAAGTAGTGCCGGCAAAGCTAATCGTCATGGCCGAAAGAGCCACCATCCCCGGCAAAATAAAGCGTAAATAGGAACCTGCCGCCGTCGATCCGCCTACGTCAGCCAGGGCCTCGGCCCGCAGGGATCCGCCCAGCCCCACCCCAAAAGCAACGATGTAGATGAGGGGGGCCACCAGCCCCGAAGCCACCACCTGCCAGACCCGCCCGCGCAGATCCAGCCAGTCGCGCCAGAAGATGGTTAAACTGTCTTCCCAGATTTGCCGATAGGGCATCACCATAGGTTTTCCTCGCTCTTTACGGGTTTGGGGCTTGCCCACTGGGATCCGCAGTGGGAAACGGCTTGCTGTCACTACTAATAGCCGTAGTAGTTGGAGCGCCACCAGGCCACCGGCAGCGCCAGCGCCTTGCTCAGGGTGGACACATAGGCCCGAGTGCGAAACACCTGGTAGTGGTTGCGCTCGATGGCGTTGAGGATCTGCCGGTAGAGCATCAAAGAAGCGGCCACCGGCCAGCGGGAGTCCGGCTGCAGGGTAGGGATCCCTCGTTCCGCTTGGGCATAGAGCTCTCGAGCTCGCCGGATCTCGTAGTCCATCAGGGCCATCCAGCGCTCGTCGATGACATAGTTAAACAAATCCCGCTCTGAGTAGTTGAAGCGGCGCAAGTCCTCCAGAGGCAAATAGATCCGCCCGCGGCGGGCATCTTCCCCCACATCGCGCAAGATGTTGGTCAGTTGCATGGCGATCCCCAGGGCCACCGCCTCCTCGCGGCCATCCCGACCCGGCACAAACCCCATGATCTCCGAGCACATCAGCCCCACCACCCCGGCCACCCGGTAGCAGTAAACCCGCAGGTCTTCCCAGGTGGCGTAGCGCCGGGTGTCCAGATCCATGCTTTGCCCCCGTAACATCTCGCGGAAGGGCTCAATCGAGAGGCGGTAGGTGTGGATGGTGTGGATCAAGGCCAGGTCGGTGGGGGCTTGCGGCTCCCCCCCCTGGAACAAGGACTCCAGATGGGATCCCCACTGCTCCAGCTTGCTGCGGGTGACTTCCACCGCCGTCTGGCTGGCCTCCAGCCCATCCAGCAACTCATCGGTCTGCCGCAGCCAAGCATAGATGGCCCAGATGGCCCGCCGCTTGGGTCGAGGCAAGAGCAGGGATCCCAAATAAAACGTCTTGGCGTGCTTGGCCGTGATCTGGCGGCAGAGGGCAAAAGATTGCTCCAGCGGACTCATCGGGCTCATCTCCAGGGGCGCGGGGCCAGATGGGGACAGCGAGGGCACATCTCAACACTACGGGAAAGCGGACAGGCTGGATAGCCCCGACAGTCAGGTTGCTCCAAATGAGGCGATCAAACCCCTGCGGTTGCCAACCTTGAGAGCGCAGCCGCCGGGGATGGGCTCCCCTTGCTGATGGCCTCGGCTGCCCACTTGCCGGAGAGGATGGCCCCCTCCATGCTGCCCAGGAAGGGTTGCAGGGTGTAGCTGCCCGCCAAGAAAAAGTTGGGGATGGGGGTGACCTGAGTGGGACGGTATTGCTGCCGGCCCGGTGTGGCCTTATAGACCGAGCGCGGCGTTTTCACCACCACCCATTTGCGCACCCGCGCCGGGTTGGGGCCGGTGAGGTGCTGGGGAAAGAGTTTTTGGAGCTCCTCCAGCGTGGCCGCGAAGATCTCCTCGTCGCTGCGGTCGATCCACTCGGCAGCCGGGGCCAGCACCAGCTCCAGCATCGAGCGCTGTGGATCCGCATAGCCGCGGCAGGTATTGCTCATGTCGGCATACACGCTCAAGAGCGGCGAGCGGGAAAACAGCGAGTGGTCGATGTGGGTGAGCTTGCGGTCAAACCAAATCTGCAGGCTGATCACCGGCACCCCTTCCAGCTCGCGCAGTTGCTGAAAATAGGGCAGTTCCCACCACCGGGCCGGCAGCAGCTCTTTGAGTGCATCCACCGAAAGGGCTGAGACGTAGGCGTCGGCGGTGACCTGAAGCGGCCCGGCAGGGGTGAGAAAGCGAAAGCCCGCTACACTGCCGTCGGGGTTGAGGTCGATGGCCTGCAGCGCCGCATTCAAATGCACCTGGCCGCCGCGGGCTACGATGGAGTCCACCATCGGCTGGCAAAGCCGCTCCGGCGGGGCGCCATCCAGGTAGGCGATCTTCGAGCCGTCCTTTTGGCGCAAAAAGCGGTTCAGGGCCGTCAGGGGCACCATGGCCGAGATCTCGTCCGGGTTGATGAACGCCAACGCCTTGGAGACGGCGATAAAAATATCCGTGTTGACCCGCTCATCGATGCCCTGCCGGCGCAGCCATTCTAAGAGGCTGTAGCGATCCATCTGCTCCACGTAGCGCTGGCCCCGCACCATGGCCGGCACTAGGCCCAGGGCAAATTTCACCTTTTCGCTCCAGGTGAGCATGTCGTTGTTGCGCAGGATGCCGACAATGGCGTTGAAGGGAGCGGGAATGTCCGGCAGGTCAAAGCGGGAGTAGGTGCCCGGCTTGTCCGGCTGGTTGAAGATCAAACTGTGTTCCTTCCACTGCAGGCGATCGGAGATACCCAGCTCCCGGAACAGTTGCAAGGTGTTGGGGTAGGCGCCGAAAAAGTTGTGCAAACCCGTCTCAATCCAGTCCCCGTCGGCATCCTTCCAGGCGGCCACCAGCCCCCCCAGCACATCCCGCCGCTCAAACAGCAGCGGCTGATGCCCGGCATCACACAGATACTTGGCACAGGCCAGCCCCGCCAGCCCTCCTCCAGCAATGGCTACACGCATGATGATGACAATGAGCAACATTATCTATTCTATTTGCAAACCGTTACAATCGCTCCAGCCACCGGCGGTGGGGAGAAAACCCGGAGAGCACTTGTTTCCCGCCGGGATCCGATCCCTGGTAGGATACGGAAGAAAAAAGCGATTCTCTTGGTTCCAGGGGGAGGGACGATGATGGCCAAACAAACACTGGGATCCCTGCTGTCATCCGGCTTTGATCTGACCGGCAAGCGTGTGCTGGTGCGCGCCGATTTCAACGTCCCTCTGGATCCCCAGGGCAACATTACCGACGACACCCGCATCCGCGCCTCGCTGCCCACCATCCAAGCTCTGGCCCAGGCGGGGGCCAAGGTCATCCTCACCAGCCACCTGGGCCGCCCCATCAAAAAAGACAAAGAGACCGGCGCCCTCCAGATCACCCGCGAGGGCAATAGCCTCGCCCCTGTGGCCACCCGTCTTTCCCAGCTCTTGGGCCAGCCGGTGGCCTTTGCGCCCGACTGCATTGGCCCTGAGGCGGAAGCCGTGGTCAGCCGCCTGGAAAACGGACAGGTGGCCCTCTTGGAAAACGTTCGCTTTTACCCGGAAGAGGAAGCCAACGACCCGGAATTTGCCCGCAAGCTGGCCTCGCTGGCCGACTTGTTTGTCAACGATGCCTTTGGCAGCGCCCACCGCGCCCACGCCTCCACCGCCGGCGTCACCGCCTACCTCCAGCCTGCCGTGGCCGGCTACCTGGTGGAAAAGGAGCTGCAGTTTCTCTCCGGCGCCATCGAGAACCCCCAGCGACCTCTGGCGGCCATCATCGGCGGCTCCAAAGTCTCTACTAAGATTGGCGTCATTGAGCGGCTGCTGGAAAAAGTGGACAAGCTCCTGCTGGGCGGCGGCATGATCTTCACCTTCTACCAAGCCCAAGGGATCCCAACCGGCAAGTCTTTGGTGGAAACTGACAAGCTGGAGCTGGCCCGCTCTCTGATGGAGAAGGCCAAAGCGCGGGGCGTAGAGCTGCTGCTGCCGGTGGATGTGGTGGTGGCCGATAAGTTTGACAAAGACGCCAACGCCCAGACGGTTTCCATCCACGCCATTCCCGACGACTGGATGGGCTTGGACATCGGCCCCGAATCGGTCAAAGCCTTCCAGGCTGCCCTGCAGGGGTGCCAAACCGTAGTCTGGAACGGGCCGATGGGCGTATTTGAATTCGACCGCTTTGCCGCGGGCACAGAAGCCATTGCCCGCACCCTGGCCGACCTCACCCAGGCCGGGGCCATCACCATCATTGGCGGCGGCGACTCGGTGGCGGCTGTGGAAAAAGTCGGCCTGGCCGACAAAATGACCCACATTTCCACCGGCGGCGGCGCCAGCCTGGAGCTGCTGGAGGGCAAAGAGCTGCCCGGCATTGCCGTCCTCAGCGAAGTGTAGTGTAGGTTCCTGCTCGGCTCATCCAACCCAAAAGCAGCAAAAAAGTAGGGGCTGAGTTCAGCCCCTCTTTTGCTCTACTCGGCGCAGATGGCCGCAGCAATGGCGAGACTGGATCCGGCTTAGTGCATCACCACTTTAACGTTGGCGTTGTTCAAGCCAGGACGCTTCACCTCGGCCAAGGTCTTGTTGACGGCGTACTTCTGGTTGATGGAGTTGATCAACTCGGTTTGGTTGTGCTTCTTGGCCACGCCCCACAGATCGGCGATCAGGTCGTAGGAACCGTCGGGGTTCTTGGACCAGCCCAGATCGTAGTCGCCTTCCAATTGGGCCACGATGTCGGCACGAACACGCTGGCCGTTGTAGCCACGCACATCGGCGTTCATCTTGACGGTGTAGCCGAGATCGCGCAGGGAGTTAACCAGAATCTGGCCATCGGTGATCTTGGTGCGCAAGGTGCTAAAATGAGACATGGTGTTTCTCTCCTGTGTTTAGGGTTTGGAACATCAACACAAACAATGGGCAACGTTCAAAGTGGGGGTTTTGCCATTTTTGCCTCTGCCAAGGCAACTCTGGCTTCTCACTCCTCCTAGAACTCCAGCCGCTGGTACTCGGCTACAGAGGCTGCTGCAGGCCGAGCCCGCTGCTGGGCCCATTCCCTCAACGCTACCACTTGCTCCGTCATGGTGCGAGATAGCGGTTGAGTTGCTTTCGTTGCTGCCAAAATGTCCAGTTGCGTAAATTCGCGGTTCTGGGCAAACGCTTCGTACATGGCAGCAATCAAAACTTGTTCGATCTCCGCGCCGGAGAAGCCCTCGCAGGCCGCTGCTAGCTGACGCAGATCAAAGCGGCTGATGTCGCGCCGCCGCTTCTTCAGGTGGATCCGGAAGATCTCCATGCGCTCGTTGATGTTGGGCAGATCCACGAAGAAAATCTCGTCAAAACGGCCCTTGCGCAGGAACTCGCCCGGCAGGCGCTCTACGCGGTTGGCCGTGGCCATGACAAACACCGGCGAACGCTTCTCCTGCATCCAGGTGAGGAAGGAGCCAAAGATGCGGCTGGAGGTGCCGCCATCGGAGTCGCTAGAGCCTGCCGAGCCGGCGAAGGCTTTGTCCAGCTCGTCGATAAAGAGGATGGCCGGTGCCAGCGATTCGGCGGTGCGCAGGGCGCTGCGCAGGTTGGCCTCTGACTTGCCGACCATAGAGCCATCATAGACGCGGCCCATATCTAGGCGCAGCAGCGGCAAACCCCAGAGACGGGCGGTGGTCTTGGCGATCAGGGACTTGCCGCAGCCGGGCACCCCCAGAATCAAAAGCCCCTTGGGCTGAGGCAGGCCGTAGGCACGGGCCCGCTCGGTAAAGGCCTCAGAGCGCTGTAGCAGCCAACGCTTCAATTCCTCCAGACCGCCGACCGCGTCGATCGTCTCATCTTCTTCGATGAACTCAAGGATGCCGTTGCGGCGGATCAGTTGCTTTTTCTCAGAGAGAACGATATCGACCTCCGCCTCGCTGAGGCGACCGTGCGTCACCACCGCCTTGCGGTAAACTTTTTCCGCCTCATCCTGCGTCAGGCCCAGGGCCGCTTTGACCAGCTTTTCTCGCGTCTCAGGGCTTACGGATCCGCCGCGGGGAAGCTGCTCCAACTGCCGGTTGAGGGTGCGCTCCAGGGCAGCCATGTCCGGCAGGGGAAAGTCGACTACGCAAATGTCTTTCTCCAGCTCGACGGGGATCACCTGCACCGGCGACATGAGCAAGATGGTTTTGTGGGATCCCTTCAAGCTGGCGATGGCATCGCGCAGCCAACGCTTGACCTCGGTGTTGTCCAAAAAGTCGTGCAGATCCTTGAAGACGCAGATGGCGGGATCCTTTTGCTCCATCACCCACTGGATGGCCGGCTGGGGAGATTGGGTGTTGTGCTGGGTGAGGCTGCGGGGGTTGCCGTATTCGATGATGCCGTGGGTAACTGTCCAGATGAATAGGCGTCGCTGGGGCCTCAGGGTGCGGGCAATCGCTGCCAGAGCCGCTTCCGCCCGTTCCTCCTCTGGGGTAAGCAGGTACAGCAGTGGGTATTGAGCTTGAATGAGGATGCTGAGCTCTTGCATGGGAAACACCAACTGCAGAGGGGAAATCTAAGGAAAGCGACAGAAAGGGAGAAAAACGGAGTTTGGGTTGCTTGGGCTTGGATCGCGCTTGGGAAGATGTCCTTGTTGAGTGAATCTTAGAAACCTTTTGTGCTGGTGTTTGCTCCTGTCTAGCTTCAGTTGCCAAAGGAGCCCACCTAGAAGCGTTTTAGCAGGGCACCAACGCATCTTGCCGTTGCTCTTCCGAGCCGGCAGCCGATCCCCAGTATTCTGGCTCCACCTCTTCGAGAATGGCTTCCTCAGCCGATGGCTGGTGCAGCGAAACCACCTCTCCGTTGCGGATGACAAACCGATGGCCGCACTCAGGGCACCGATGGACGCGGTAGGCGCTGCCTTGTACGCCTTCGATAACTTCTGGGTGCAGCAGATAAAAGGTGAGGGCCTTCTCTGCCACCGCTGACATTGGCTCTTGCTCCACGGCAGCCCGAATCTTCAGATTCCGGTACAGGTCAGGTGAGAGATACAGAGTTACCTTCTGCTTGACCTCTGTGCCTTCCACTACTTCTGGCCGATGATTCATGGCTAACCGCTTTTCTGAGTTGCTTGCCAAACTTGAAGGCCATCATAGCCAGCCTGCCGCTTTGACGGCAAGCTTTTAACAATCTGTAATAATTTTCTCGATATCTTTTGGGCTTGTGGACATCTGCGGGTGGGGGAGTAGGCTAAGTAGGAGACTCAGGAGCGGAGTGGGCAATCCCTATGGAACGCTTAATCAACACCCTCAGCAAAAATTTCTCCAGTTGGGGCCGCCGTGCCCTGGTGCAAACCGGCGATGGTTTGGCCAGCTTAAAGGACATTGCCCTGGACAGTGGCAATCTGTTGCTCTGCAAAGCTCGAGTTGCCCTTGCGGACGCCAGCTTCACCACCCTGCGGGCGCTTGGGTCTCGCTTTGGTGCCGGTCGCTAGCCGCCCAGACCTTGCAGCCGGTAGAGCTTGGCGTAGAGGCCGTTGCGGGCCATGAGCTCGGCGTGGGATCCCTGTTCTTTCAGTTCCCCCCGCTGCAGAACCAAGATGCGATCCACATTGCGGATGGTGGAGAGGCGATGGGCGATGATGAGGGCGGTGCGATCCCGTAGCAGGGTTTCCAGGGCGGATTGGATCAGGGCCTCCGTGCCCACATCCAGGCTGGCGGTGGCCTCATCCAAGACCAAGATTTTCGGATCCCGCCACAGGGCCCGCACAAAGCTAATGAGCTGTTTTTGGCCGCTGGAGAGGTTGCTGCCCCGCTCCCGCACGGGGGTGGCGTAGCCCTGGGGCAGCTCGCGGATGAACTCGTGCAGGTGGAGTTGGCGGGCCACCCGCTCTACTTCTGCCAGCTCGCCCTTCTCTCCCAGGGTGATGTTTTGCTGGATATCTCCAGAGAACAAGAATCCGTCCTGCAGGATCACGCCCAGGTGACGGTGCAGCTCGGCCTGGGGCAGATCGCGAATGTCCACGCCGTCGATGCGGATGCAGCCGCGAGTTACCTCGTAAAGGCGGCAAAGTAGGCGGATGATGGAGCTTTTGCCGGCGCCGGTGGGCCCCACCAGGGCGACCTTTTCGCCGGGGCGGATGGTGAAGCTGAGGTCTTTGAGCACCCACTCGCCGGGGTTGTAGGCAAACCAGACCTGCTCGAACTGCACCTCCCCTTTGGCCGTTGGGGGCAGGTGGCGCGGCTGGACGGGATCCTGGATGGCGACGGGCAGGCTGAGGATGTGGTCGATGCGTTCCACGGCGGTGAACCCCGCCTGCAGGGCGGTGAACTTTTCCGCCAACTGGCGCAGGGGGTTGAAAAAGCGCTGGGAAAAGAGAATGAAGGCGTAGAGGCTGCCGAAGGTGAGGGGGTCTCGGGGCAAAGGCAGGGATCCCCCTCCGGCTGCCAGCACCTGCTGCCCCCCCACCCACAGGAGAGCGGCCACCGCCAGCCAGGCAACCCACTCCAAAACGGCGGAAAGGGCAGAGTCGTAGAGGATGGTCTGATCCACCTCTTGGATGTAGCGCCGGTTGATGGTTTGAAAAATCTCGCTGTTGAGCCGCTCCCGCCGAAACAGTTGCACCACAGCAATGCCCAAGACGTTTTCCTGGATCCAGGCGTTGAGCTTGGAGAGCTCTTCCCGCACGCGGAAGTTGGCATCGCGAAAGCGGCGCTGCAGCTCGATGACCACAGCGCTAACCGGCAGGACAATGAGGATCAGCAGCAGGCCCAGATCCCAGCGCTGGCTGAGCATTACCACCGCGATTACCGCCAGGGTAAAGAGGTCGCTGACGATGCCGACCGCGCCGGTGGAAAACACATCCCCCAGAGCTTCTACATCGCTGGTGATGCGGGTGATCAACTTGCCCACCGGGGTGCGATCGAAAAATTGGGCCGGCAGGGCCAGCACGTGGGCAAAGAGATCATTGCGGATGTCGCGGGTCATCAACTGCCCCAGCTTCTGGCTGGTATACCCTTCCAAGGCTTGAAAAACCCAGCGGGCCAGCAGGGTGAGGATCAACAGGCCCACGTAGGGCCAGAGGCCGGCGAGGATCCCACTGTTGCCTTGGGCGA
>NZ_JANSJH010000058.1:9457-17234 GCF_047462495.1 Synechococcus sp. H55.2
AGGATCAAGGGCTGCACCGCATCGGCTAGGGCCAGGGGCGGCAAAAAGGCCAAGGCGGCCAACAACAGCTTCAGGTGCCGCCGGGCATAGGGCCAGAGCAGCCGCAGCAGTCGCCAGTCACTTTCTCGCCGGGGTTGGGGATCCCTACTTAAATCGGCAGCGGGGGGAGAGGTGGCAAGGCTCACTGACTGACACCCAAAAACGTTAAGGAAGCCTAGCAGGCCCGCTGTTCAGTCCCTCCAACTGGGCGGAAAATTGGGAAGGGACAAGCTTAGTGCCCACGCCGGCATCGGTTAGCAGTTCCAAGAGCAGGGAATGCGGGGATCCCCCGTCTAGGATGTGGGCGGCCCGCACCCCTTGAGCCAAGGCGCGAATGCAGCACTGCACCTTGGGGATCATGCCGCCTCTGACCACGCCGCTCTGGATTAACTGGCGGGCCATCTCGATATCCAGAAGCGTAATCAGGGATCCAGAATCTTGGGGATCCCTGAGAATGCCGGGGGTGTCGGTGAGAAGGATCAGCTTTTCTGCCCCTAGAGAGGCCGCCAGCTCCCCGGCTACCGTATCGGCATTGATGTTGTAGGCTTGGCCCGTCTCGTCGGCGGCCACGCTGGAGATCACCGGGATCTGGCCGCCCTCCAACAGAGTTTGCACCAACTGGGGGTTGATGGTGCTGACTTCTCCCACAAAGCCGATTTCCGCCCGGCCCTGGGAGCGCGCCTTGATCAAATTGCCATCCCGACCGCACAGCCCCACCGCCGAGCCGCCCGCTAAGCTGATGAGCTGTACAATCTGCTTGTTGACCTTGCCCACCAGCACCATCTCCACCACCTCCATGGTGGCGGCATCGGTCACCCGCAGGCCGTCCACAAACTTGAAGGGAATGTCCAGCTTTTGCAGCCAACTGTTAATCTCCGGGCCTCCTCCATGCACCAGCACCGGACGGATGCCAACGCAGGCCAGAAAGACGATGTCCCGTAACACCTCGGCCCGCCGTTCCTGATGCACCATGGCGGCGCCGCCATATTTGATGACAATGACGCGGCCCTGGTACTGCTGGATGTAGGGCAGAGCCTCAATGAGGATCTGCGCCCGCGTCAGGGGATCACAGGCCGACCCAGTCGCCTCAGAAAGGGAAAAGTTGGTCTGCACTGCCGTAAGTCGGTAGAAGTCAGAAAGCCTGACCTAGAGTAGCGCATTCTGCCAGATTCTGGGACTCCGTCCCGCTACCGCAATCAGCTATGGAACGGAATCGCCAGCAAAGGCAACAGGGCCAACCCTAACCAAGCCCAACCCTGAACTGGAGCACTGGGTAAGGGATCGACAGGCTCTAACTCTGCCTGCTGCAGCAGGGCATCGATGCGCTCTTGCAGCCGTTGTCCTGGGTCTGAACTCACGGCCATTGCAAAGCCAACCCAAGCTGATGCCAGTTGATCCCCCACCCCATAGCCCACCACCTGCAGCAAGGCTTCTCCCAACAGCAAGGGATCCACCCGTTGGGCCGCCCAGCGATCCGCCCGCAGCTCCCGCAGGGTGAGCAATTCCTGCCAGAGGATCTCGGTGTTGGGCAGCCAGCCGGTGAGGCGTCGCAGCCAGCCCACCCCAAACATCCAGAGGGTGTCGCGGTAGTGGCGGTGGGCCTCTTCGTGGGCGATCACAGCCCGCAAGTGCTCCTCATCCAATTGCTCCAGCAGGCCGCGGCTGACCACCAGCCGCGAATTCCACACCCCCACTTGGGCGGCAAAAGGGATCTCCAAGTCCAGCACATAGGCTGGAGAGCCATGCAAATCCACTTGGGCCAGAGCCTGTAGGTGGGCGCGTCGATAGGAGCACCAGTATTCCCACATCCAGCGCAAGGCCACGCCGCCGGCCACAGCCAGCAGCAGCAGGGCACAGCCGTAGCAGAACCAGCCCCCCGCCCCGGCCATTTGTCCCCATGGCCCCATCCAGGCCAAGGCCAAAGCAGTTGTCAGCAAAAGCAGCGGCGGCAGCAAGAAATGGAGCCAAGCTCGCTGCCAACGTCGGCCCCACCCGCCACCTTTATCCAGACGCACTTGCGCCCGCCACAGCCAACTGAGGCCTAAGCCCAGTGCCAACATGCCCAAGTGGCTCATCGCGTCTCCCTCCTAGCTTGACGAGCTGCCCGCAGCCGTTCGGCAATCGCCTGCAACTGGGACACACTGGCCTGATCCAGGCTGTCGGCAAAGGCTGCCACCGTATCCGGATCCCCCACGGCCAAAAATTGTTGCAGGTGGGTGAAGGCCCTGAGGCTGGCCGCTTCCTGACGAGAAAGACGGGGCCGCCACAGCATCGGTAGGTTTCGCCCCTGCGCATCGGTGCGGCGCTCACAGCTCACCCAGCCCTTCTGGCTCAGGCGCTGCAAGACGGTGGTTACCGACGCATAGGCCAGCTCTCGATCCGGATCGGCCAAGATGCGCTCGTGGATTTGCCGGGTGCTGGCACTGCCCAAATCCCAAAGGATATCCAGGATTTCCGATTCCAGAGGGCCCAGCGACAGTTGCTTGGGACGATGCTTTGGCAACATGCACCTTTGCCAGGGTAAGGATCCTTTCCAGATTAGCCGATGCAGTCGCAAACTCCGTAACCGTCAGGGATCCGCTAAGCTCAAAATGATGGCTTTTGGTGCTGTTCTTCCCATGGCTGCTCCCACTTACCACACCATCACCTTCGGCTGCCAAATGAACCGCGCCGACACCGAGCGCATGGCCGGGATCCTGGAGTCGCTGGGGTATGTGGCCACCGAAGATGAGTCGCAGGCGGATTTGGTTCTCTACAACACCTGCACCATCCGCGACAATGCTGAGCAGAAGGTGTATTCCTACCTGGGCATCCAGGCGCAGCGCAAACGGAAAAACCCGGCCATCAAGCTCATCGTGGCCGGCTGTGTGGCCCAGCAAGAGGGAGAAAAGTTGTTGCGCCGCGTCCCCGAGTTGGATCTGGTCATGGGCCCCCAGTACGTGAACCGCCTTGGGGATCTGCTGGCGCAGGTGGAGGCCGGCAACCAGGTGGTGGCCACCGATCCCATCGAGATCCCAGAAGACATCACCAAGCCCCGCCGCGACAGCCAGGTAACCGCTTGGATCAACGTCATCTACGGCTGCAACGAACGCTGCACCTATTGCATCGTGCCGCTGGTGCGGGGACAAGAGCAGTCGCGCCAACCTCAGGCCATTCGCGCCGAGATCGAAGACGTGGCCCGGGCGGGCTACCGCGAGGTGACCTTGCTGGGCCAGAACATCGACGCCTACGGGCGGGATCTGGATCCCAAGACCAACCTGGCCAGCCTGTTGCGCTTCGTCCATTCGGTGGAAGGGATCGAGCGGATCCGCTTTGCCACCAGCCACCCGCGCTACTTCACCGAGGAGCTGATCGCCACCTGCGCCGAGCTGCCCAAAGTCTGCGAGCACTTCCACATCCCCTTCCAGGCAGGCAGCAACGCCGTGCTCAAGCGGATGCGGCGCGGCTACACCCAGGATCGCTATCGCCAACTCATCCAGCTCATCCGCCAATACATGCCGGAAGCGGCCATCAGCGCCGATGCCATCGTCGGCTTTCCGGGCGAAACAGAAGCCCAGTTCCAAGAAACCCTGCAACTGGTGCGGGATATCGGCTTTGACTTGTTAAATACCGCCGCCTACTCCCCCCGTCCCGGCACCCCTGCGGCGGAGTGGCCTGACCAAGTGCCGGAAGAGGAAAAAAGCGATCGCCTGCAACGGCTGAACCGACTGGTGGCCGAGGTGGCTGCCGCCCGCAGCGCTCGACTCCTGGGCCAAGTGCAGGAGGTGCTGGTGGAAGGCCCCAACCCGAAAAACCCCCGCCAGGCCATGGGGCGCACCCGCGGCAATCGCTTGGTGTTCTTCGCAGGGGATCCGGAACAACTGAAGGGATCCCTGGTGCCGGTGCGCATCACGGCTACACGGGCCTTCTCTCTCAGCGGCGAGGTCTGCAAGCCAGGCGAGACTCTGCCCCAGCCAACAGGGGCCACCCACATCCTGTAAGCCCACGACGAGGATTGAACTCGTGACCTCCCCCTTACCAAGGGGGTGCTCTACCACTGAGCCACGTGGGCAAACCCGATGGTGGGCCGAGTTGGATTCGAACCAACGTAGGCGTAAGCCAGCGGATTTACAGTCCGCCCCCTTTAACCCCTCGGGCATCGACCCCCAGACACTGGCCTTCTATAGTAGCAGAAAGTGCCAGCCAAGATCGAATCCACTTGTGAGGAACGTGCCCTAGCGGGGCCGGGCAGGCAGCCATCCCCCTGGCAAGCGCGGGCTTGAGGGCCTTTCCTCGGCCAAACTGGAGAGAAAACTTGATAGGGTGTAGGACAGTCTTTTTGCTCGTCACTATGGTTTCAACCCTTGGCACCCCCACCCCCGTCGAACAAGTTTCTCCCAACCAGTCTTTGCGCCCCCTGACCAGCCGCATCAACAGCCGGGGGCACCTAGAAATTGGCGGCTGCGACGTGGTGGAGCTGGTGCGCCAGTTTGGATCCCCTCTCTACATCCTGGACGAGTGGACTCTGCGGCAGGCGTGCCGGCTCTACCGCCACACCTGGGCCCGCTGCTACGCGGGGGAATTCCGGGTTTTGTACGCCACGAAAGCCTGGAATTGCTTGGCCATTTGTGCTTTGGCCCTGCAGGAGGGGCTGGGACTGGATGTGGCTTCCGGCGGGGAGCTGTACACGGCTGTGCAGGCAGGAGCCAAAGGCGAAGATCTCTACCTGCACGGCAACGCCAAGTCTGTTGAGGAGCTGAACCTGGCTCTGGAAACGGGCTGTACTTTGGTGGTGGATAGCCTCTACGAGCTGCAGCAGGTGGCTGCCCTGGCCACCTCTGAACGACCAGCCCGCCTGTTGCTGCGGGTTAACCCCGGTATCGATGTCCACACCCACGAGTACATCCGCACCGGCCAAACCGATAGCAAATTCGGCATCGGGCGATGGCAACTGCCGGAAGCGATGGATCGGATAGCTGCCCATCCCCAGTTGGAGTGCGTCGGGCTGCACGCCCACATCGGATCCCAGATTTTTGATCTGCAAGGACACCGGGATCTGGCAGGGGTGCTGGCTCAGATCTGGCGGCAAGGGCTGGAGCGAGGGCTGCCTCTGCAAGAGCTGAATGTGGGTGGGGGCCTGGGGATCCGCTATGTCGAATCCGACGATCCCCCCTCCATTCCGGAGTGGGTGGAAACAGTGGCGACAGCGGTGCAACAGGCTTTTGCAGAAGCCGGGATCTCGCTGCCCAAGGTGCTCTGCGAGCCTGGACGATCCGTGATTGGGCCGGCTGCTGTTACCGCCTATACCCTGGGGGGGCAAAAGCGGATCCCGCCGGGCGATGGCCTGCCCGAAGGACGTCTCTACATCACCATCGACGGCGGCATGTCCGACAACCCCCGCCCCATCACCTACGGAGCCCGCTACACCGCCCTTCTGGCCAACCGCCCTGAGGCCGAGGCCACGCAGCGGGTCACAATTGCCGGCAAACACTGCGAGTCGGGAGATGTGCTGTTGAAGGATGTGCTTCTGCCGGCCCCAATGGCAGGGGAAGTGCTGGTGGTTTTGGCAACGGGGGCCTATAACTACAGCATGGCTTCCAATTACAATCGCTTTCCTCGACCAGCCGCGGTGCTGGTCAATGAGGGAGAGGCCCAGCTGATCCTGCGGCGAGAAACTTATGCCGACCTAATTCGTCAAGATGTTTTACCGGAGCGGCTGCGGCGGTGAGGCGGAGGTTGGTTGACCACAGCCGTCTCAGTTGAGGAAGGGGGTACCGCTTGTCCCGCAAGGGCAACTCACATCGGTCTTGGGCGGGCGAGACTGGAAAACAGATAGGAGGTGGGTGGTAGGCTGGTCTGGGGGCCGCAGTCAACAAGGGTTCTGAGAGCGGCACAGGCAGAAGGTCTGCAATGAGGGGAGCGTGAACGGGGTTTTTTGGCATGCTGGCAGCCTTATGGGCTTGGCTACAGCAATTTACCTTTCTCAGCCTCTTGGACTGGGCTCTGGCTGTCTTGCTATTGGCTTTGGCCCTCTACTACACCCGCGAGAGCCGGGCCGGGGTGCTGGTGCGGGGATTTATGGTGCTCCTGGTGCTCTACCTGGCCACAGCCTCCTTGCCGCTGGTGCACCTGATTTTGGATCGCCTGCTCCTGGCCGCAGCTGTAGCCATGGGCGTGCTCTTTCAGCCGGAGTTTCGGCGGCTGCTGGAGCAACTGGCGAGGGCCATCCGCGTTGAGTGGCCGGGCAACGCAGGCAATGACGAGGACGACCCTGAGGAGGATTTGGTGGAAGAATTGGTGCAGGCGGTGCGAGAGCTTTCCCAAAACCGGACAGGGGCGCTGATTGTAATCGAGCCAGATCAGCCCATTGACTCGCGGGTGTTTACCGACAAAGGGGTCTCTCTCCAGGCGCGGGTGTCGCGGGAGATCCTGCAGACGATTTTCCAGACTTCAACTTTGCTCCATGATGGGGCCGTTGTCATCCACCGGGATCGCATTCGCGCAGCGGGGGTGATCCTGCCGGTTTCGGAGCGGGCCGCCTCCCGACAACTGGGCACACGACACCGCGCCGCCATGGGGATCACCGAACAAGCCAACTGCTTGTGTATTGTGGTCTCAGAAGAAACGGGATCCATTTCGCTGGCAGAAGGCGGACGCCTGGAGCGACCCCTGACCAGTGCCGAGCTACACAAACTGCTGGTGCAGCGGTTGCGCAATCCCCGCGATGCTAAAAAACGAGATGCCCCGCTGCAGGGATTGTGGGCCCACCCGTGGTTGCGCAATGGACTGCTGCGCTGGTGGGGATCCCTGCTCGATCTGGCCAAACGCTTTCGCAAACCCGAGAAAACCCTTCCCAAAGACTGAGCCGCATGACCCTTTCTCCTGTCCATCTTCTGCAGTTGCCTGCCGACCTGGATCCGCAGTTGTTGCCCCGCCATGTGGCAGTGGTCATGGATGGCAACGGGCGGTGGGCGCAAAAACGGGGTTTGCCCCGCAGTGTCGGGCATCAGCGCGGGGTAGCGGCCCTGAAGGAGCTGTTGCGCTGTTGCGATGATTGGGGGATCCCCGCCCTCACCGCCTACGCCTTCTCCACCGAGAACTGGGGCCGCGCCCGCGAAGAAGTCGATTTTCTCATGACTTTGTTTGAGCAGGTGCTGTGGCAGGAGCTGCCGGAAATGGTGCAGCAGGGGGTGCGCATCCAGTTTGCCGGCCAGTTGTCGGCCCTGCCCCAGTCTTTGCAGGACACGATCCTGCATGCGGTGGAACGCACCCAGCACAACGAGGGCATTTGCCTGACGGTGGCCCTCAACTACGGCGGCAGACAGGAGATCCTGCAGGCTTGCCGCTCGATTGCCACCCTGGTGCAACAGGGACTTTTGCAACCGGATCAGATCGACGAAGCCCTCTTTTCCCAATTTCTCTACACCACCGGCCTCTCCGATCCCGACCTGTTGATCCGCACCAGCGGCGAGATGCGCATCAGCAACTTCCTGCTCTGGCAGATGGCCTACACCGAGCAGTACTTCACCCCCATCCTCTGGCCGGATTTCGACCGCGCCGCCTTTCACCAAGCCCTGCTCAGCTATCAGTCGCGGCAGCGGCGCTTCGGCAGATGAGAGGATGCCCGCCTGGTTCAATCAAACCAGACCCTCACCCCCAACCCCTCTCCCTCAGGGAGCTAGCCCAAGCGCTCCGCGCCGCTCACGCGACCACCCCCAACCCCTCTCCCTCAGGGCCCTCACCCCCAACCCCTCTCCCT
>NZ_JANSJH010000059.1:0-17205 GCF_047462495.1 Synechococcus sp. H55.2
TTGAGCTTGCAGGAGATAGTCAGGACTTGGGTCATGTTACAACTATACGTCGTCCGCATTTCTCCCGACCCTGACCCTACGGGTACAGGGCGGGGCTCCTGTGGTTTCTAGCTGATCCAGTTGCCACAGAGGCAGCAGCTATCTCGAACGTGCTTCCTCTGCAAGGATGGGAAATCCGGAGAGTCCTTGAGCCTACACTCCGGCAAAAGTGAAGAAAACAGGATCCCTGAGCCCGGTTGGTCGGATCGACCTCTAGATTGGGTGAGGTGTCGATAGTGCCCCAACCATGAGCAAGCCTAGCTTTGCGGTGATCGGCCTGGCGGTGATGGGGGAAAACCTGGCCCTCAACGTCGAGCGCAACGGCTTTCCGGTTGCCGTCTACAACCGCACCGGCTCCAAAACCGACCAGTTCATGCGGGAGCGAGCCCAAGGCAAACAGGTCACCCCTGCCTACAGCCTGCCGGAATTGGTGCAGATGATGGAGCGGCCCCGCAAAATCCTGATCATGGTCAAGGCGGGCCCGCCGGTAGACGCGGTGATCGACGAGCTGAAGCCGCTGCTGGAGCCGGGAGACATCCTCATCGATGGCGGCAACTCCCTCTACACCGATACGGATCGCCGCGCCGAGGCTCTGGAGTCCACCGGGATCCACTTTGTCGGCATGGGGGTGAGCGGCGGCGAAGAGGGCGCCCTCAACGGCCCCAGCCTCATGCCCGGCTGCAGCCCGGAAGCCTATCGCCAACTGGAGCCCATCCTGAGCAAAATTGCCGCTCAAGTGGCGGATGGCCCCTGCGTTACCTACCTGGGGCCCAAAGGGGGTGGGCACTACGTGAAGATGGTGCACAACGGCATCGAATATGGCGATATGCAACTGATCGCCGAGGTCTATGACTTGATGCGCCGGGGCTTGAAGCTGACGGCCTCGCAGATGCAGGAGATTTTTCAGGCCTGGAACGAGACGGAGCTGGAGTCGTTTTTGATTGAGATTACCGCCAAGATTTTGGGAACGCTGGATCCGGAGACGGGCAAGCCGCTGGTGGATCTGATTTTGGACAAGGCGGGGCAGAAGGGTACGGGCTTGTGGACGGTCAAGGATGCCCTGGATTTGGGGGTGCCGGTGCCCACCATCGAAGCGGCGGTGCAAGCTCGCATCCTCTCGTCGCTGAAAGAGGAGCGGGTGGCTGCCTCTGCTCAGTTGAAAGGGCCCGATGCAACTTTTGAAGGGGATCCCGACTGCTTCCTTGAAGATCTGCGTGCCGCCCTCTATTGTTCCAAGATCTGTTCCTATGCCCAGGGGATGGCGCTGCTCAGGCAAGCCACCGTTGCCCACGGCTATGTCTATACCTTCAGCGAGATCCCGCGGATTTGGAAAGGGGGCTGTATCATCCGCGCCCGCTTTCTGGGCGAGATCCAATCAGCCTACAAACGGGATCCAGAGCTGGTGAACCTACTTTTGGATGAGGAGTTCAAGCAGGCGATCCAGGAGCGACAGGGCTCCTGGCGGCGGGTGGTGGCCACGGCGGCAGCCCTGGGGATCCCGATCCCAGCCATCAGCGCCTCCTTGGCCTACTACGACAGCTACCGCACCGCCGACCTGCCCCAGAACCTCACCCAGGCCCAGCGGGACTTCTTCGGGGCCCACACCTTTGAGCGCATCGACAGGCCGGGGGTTTTCCACCACGCCTGGAATCCCTAGAAGTCTTGGGATCTCCCTCTGGCCTGGGATCTGTCAGCGTTGGTCCATGAGTTTGTGCAGGTGTTCTCCGATGACCTGGATGCTGCTGAGGATGCGCTCTTCCGGTTGGTAGCTGAAGGCGAGGCGCAGGGCGTAATCCCCTTGGCCACCGGCAAAGCAGTGGGTGCCCCCAGGGATCCCTCGCTGCGAAACATCTCCAAGCGGCGATTAACAGTGCCAATCCCAGCTACTGACCAGCAGTCTCGGACAAAGCCGCGGGTGGGACAACCGCCAGCTTGGGAAAAGGGGGAGTTGAGGTTTTGCTTCCCCCTCTATGCAGCAGCACGTAGAAGCAAGGGATCACCACCAAGGTCAGCAGCGTCGCCAAAGAAAGGCCGGAAAAAACCACAACCCCCAGCGGTTGCAGCAGCTCGGATCCCTCTCCCCAGCCCAACGCCAGGGGGAACAGGCCCAGCACCGTCGTCACTGTGGTCATCAGGATCGGGCGCAGCCGCTGCGGGGCAGCCTCTAGCATGGCGCTGCGATAATCCAAGCCCTGTTCCTCTCGAATTTGGTTGGCCAGCTCCACCATCAAGATGGCGTTGTTGACCACAATGCCCACCAGCAGCACCGCCCCCACCAGCACCGTAGCCCCCACTGCCGTGCGGGTGAGGAACAGGCCCAGGATGCCGCCGGAGAGGGCCAAAGGCACCGTCAGCATGATCACCAGCGGGTCGAGGAGGGAGTTATACTGCACCGCCATCACCACAAACACCAAAAAAGCTGCCAGGGATCCCAGCAGCAGCAGGTTGTTGCGCAGCTCCCGGTTGTTTTCCAAGGCCACGCTGGGCAGGCGGGTCACGCCGGCAGGCAGTTCCAGGCCCGACAGGATCTCATCCACCTCGGCGACAGCAGCGCTCTGGTTGGCTCCGGCCCTGAGGCTGCCGTTCAAAATGACCACCTGCCGTTGGTTGAGGCGGCGAATTTCCCCGGGGGCCTCCCCCATCTGCAACCTGGCCACATCCCCCAAGCGCAGCGGCTGGCCATTCTGCACAGCCAAGGGCAGGCGCTCCAGTTGCGAAGGCTGGGTGATGGGCGTGGCCAGGCGAACCCGCACATCCAGAAGGCGGCTGCCCTGCTGCAATTGGATGGGCACGGATCCCTGCACCGCCGTCTGCACCACCCGGCCTATGTCCTGAAGGCTGAGGCGCAGGGGAGCGGCCCGCTCCCAATCCGGCCAAATCTGGAGCTCCGGCTGGCTATCGTCGGCATCAGGGCGGAAGGTGGAGAGGGTAGCCTGCTCGTCCAAGGCCCGCAACACCCTGCGGCTAGCCTCTTGAAGCGCCTGAGTGGCCTCCCCTTGGAGCACCACGTCCACTTCGGCATTGACGGCAGAATTGCGGGCGGAAAGGCCGCGGACGCTGCCCGGAAACACGCGGATGCGGGATCCCACCAAGTTCAGTTGGCCTATCAACCCGTTCACCCGATCCACGAAACGTCCCACGTCGGTGCCGGGCTTGAGGGTGATGGTGCTGGTGCCCCGCAGGGGGTTCTCAACAGTGCTGCCCCCAAAGGCGGATCCACCTGCCGTGGTGAACGCATACTCCACCTCAGGTTGCTCTAGCAAAAGGCGATCCACCGCCTGCATGATGCGGTGGTTGGTCTCCAGAGTGGTGCCGGGGGCAAAGTTGGCAGACAGGTTCACCTGCCCGGTGGCGATGCGGGGCAGAAGCTCTTGGTTCAGTTGCCCGGCCATCCAATAGCTGCCCCCGCCCAGGAGGAGAAAAGCCAGCAGGATAGGCAGCGCCGGTCGCCGCAACAAGCGGCTCAGCAGCCGTCGATAGGCATAGGTGCCACCCAGGATCCCCCGCCCAAAGCTGCGGATCGGGCCCCAGTGGCGCAGCCCACTGCTGCGGCGGATCGTCAACAGGCGAGAGGTGAGCATCGGCACCACCGTCAGGCCCACCACCAGGGATCCGGCCACGGCAAAGCTGATGGTCAAAATCAGCTCGTTGAAAATCAGCGAAACAAAACCTCCCACCAGCAAGAAGGGCAACACCGACACCAGGTTGGTGGCCGTGGAGGCCACCAGGGCCGATTCCAACTGGCGGCTGCTGCGCTCCGCTTGCTCCAGCACCCGCTGCCCAAACCAACGGGCGTCCTGCCGTGGGATCCCTTCTGTTCCTTTGGCGATGTTTTCCAACATCACGATGGCGTTGTCCACCACGATCCCCACCCCCAGGGCCAGCCCTCCCAGGCTGATGATATTGATGGAAAGGCCGAACAGGCCCATCAGCAGCACTGCCGCCAGGGTGGCCAGGGGAATGGCGGTCACCACGATCAGGGTTTGGCGCAGGGATCCCAAAAACAGCAACACCGCCAGCCCGGCCAGCACCGCCCCGCTCAAGCCGGCAAGAGCCACACTTTGAATCGAGCTGCGGATGAAGCGGGACTCGTCGCTGGTGGGGATCAGGGTTACTTGCGGCGGAATGAGGCCGGCGGCCCGCAGTTGTTCCAGGCGGCGACGGATCCCGTCCACCACGCGGATGGTGTTGGCATCCGGCTGCTTTTGAATGCTCAGGCGCACAGCCGGCTCTCCATTCAAGGTCACCCGCACCCCCTCGGCAGCAGGGCGCACGGCCACCGTGGCAAAGTCTGTTAGGCGCACCGTCCCTCCACTGGGGGTGTTGAAGCGCAGCGCTTGAATATCTTCCGGGCTGCGGAACCGGCCTATTGTGCGCGTCAAAGGCTCCACTAGCTCGCCGCGGATCCGTCCCCCGGCAAGATCCTGGTTGCGGGCCTGCAGTTGGCCGAGCACATCCGTCAGGCCCAGCCCCAATGCCTGCAGCCGCTCCACATCCAGATCCACCTGCACCTCTTCGAGAGTGCCCCCGGCCACATCCACCGTGGCCACCCCCGGCACCACGCCCAACTCGCGGGCCAACTCTTCCTCGGCAAAGCGGCGCAGCTCCACATCCGTCAGCCCGGGCGCGTTCAGGGCAAACTCATAAACGGGCAACTGGGAAGGGTCAAACTTAAACACCGTGGGAGCCGAAACCCCATCCGGCAGCCGTCCTCTGGCTCGGTTCACCGCCGCCGTGGTGTCGTTGAGGGCTTGATCGATGTTGCCCCCCGGCGCAAAGAAGAGATCCACCCGGACTTGCCCTTCGCGGGTGGTGGAATAGATCTGTTCCACCCCTTCCACAGTGGAAAGCGAGTCTTCCAGAGGGCGGGTAATCTCCTCGACGGCCACCTCTGGGGTTACTCCCGCCAGCTCCACCCGCACGCCAATGCGGGGATAGACAATCGAGGGCAACAGATCCACCGGCAGGCGGGTGAGGAAATAGAAGCCCATGACGATCGCCGCCAAAGCCAGCATCAGGGTGCCAATGTGGCGGCGGATGGCCAGGCCGCTGAGGCTGAGTCCGCTCGGGGCTGGGGTCATGGGCGTAGCTCCTTTGATAAACGTTTAGAATCGTTCCGAGAGGACACTTAGCTGCACTTCCTGCCCATCTTGCAAAGGGGCAGCGCTGCGCACCACAAACGGCTCGCCAGCTTCCAATCCCGACACGATCTCCACCTGGCCATCCCGCTGTGCTCCCAGTTGCACCGGGCGGGCCAACACCCGCGCCGTTTCCCCCTGCCGCTCCACCACAAAGACCAGGGCTGCACCCGGCTCGTTCTGTTGAATTGCTGTGGCTGGCACGATCACCCGCTGCGCCTGCGGCCTGGTCAGCTCCACTCGGGCCAACAAGCCACTGCCGATGCGGCCGCCGGGGTTGGGGATCACCACTTCAACCGGGATCAGGCGGGCCTGGGGATCGGCAGCCGGGGAGATGCGGGCAATTTGTCCAGCGAAGCGTTGGCCAGGAAAGGCGTCCAATTCCACCTGAACGGCTTGGCCCACCTGCACCCGCGCCAGCTCCAATTCAGAAAGGGGAAACTCCACCCTCACCTGGCTGAAATCGGCCACCGTCAGCACGTCTGCCCCCGCGTTCAAAAAAGCGCCCGGATCCGCCTGCCGGGAGAGCACCACCCCCGTCAGGGGCGAGCGCAGTTGGGTGTAGGAAAGGCGCTCCTGGGCCTGGGCCACCAGGGATCCCTGGGCGTCCACCTGGCGCTGGGCAGCGATCACCGCTTGCTCTTGGACACGTACCTGTTCCTCTGCCGAGCGCAAGGCCTGAGCAGCCGTGCGGGCGGCGGTGCGGGCTTGTTCCGCCTGTTGGGCGGAAACAGCTCCCTTTTGCGCCAGTTGTCCTAGGCGTTCGGCATCGGCCTCCAGTTGCAAAAGGTTCAGGCGGGCCTGCTCCACTTGGGTGCGGGCATTGCTCAGTTGCGCCTGCGCCTGGGCCACCTGAGATTCCTGCGCCGCCAGTTGCGATTGGGCCTGCAGCAGAGCCGCCTGCAGCAGGGTGGGATCCAACTGACCCAGCAGTTGCCCCGCTTGCACCGGATCCCCGACATCCACCGCTAGCTGTAGCAACAGCCCCTCGATCCGGGTGCGCAGCGTCACCTGCCGCAGGGGCTGGGTGGTGCCGGTGTAGCGCAAGTCGGCCCCCAGGGATCCCACCTGGGCTGTGGCCACATCCACCGAGACAGGGCGCGGCGCCCTACCTTGGCCGCCGCCTTCCACCGGACGCTGGGCCCAAACCATCTGGGTATAGGCGACAGAGCCGGGAACGCCCACAAGCAACGCCAGAGCGAAGGCAAAAGCTAGAGGGAGTTGCCTTGCCGAGCCGGAGCTCTGTCCTGCCGGCAGGATGAGTAGCCCAGCTCCCCTTTTGCTGCAGCGCATCAGCCACCTACCACTCGCTTGCCCGCTGTAACTGCCCTCGAAGAGAACAAGCCCGCCTCACAACCCAAAAACGACGGCCCATCCGGCTAGACTGCCCACCTGGGGAAAGGGTTCAAACCCGGATGGTCGGCCTTGTGATCTTTTCAGGGGCCTTGCCCTAGCAAGCCTTCACATTTCTACACGACAAAAGGGATCCCTGCCAACCCGCCCTATTCCAAGCAAGTTCTGGGCGAGATGAAGGCACCTACAAAAAGGATGAGACCCATACCGCTACGCCATCCATCTCCAAAGCGGTTTCGGGCCCAGCTAGCTAGCTGAGCTTTTGAATGGGCGCGATGCGGGGATCCAAGATTTTCTGCTGGCCGATGGCGGGAAACCTCACCGCCAGGGTGATCCGTTCGCCGCTGCCGAACACGTGGGTAATTTGCCCCTGTCCGAATTGGGGATGTTGCAGGCGATCCCCAACTGCCCACTGGGAGGAACGGCTTTGGCGGCGAGCAGCCTTTGCTTTGGGCGTGGCCGCAGCCGCGTTGTCGGCGGAGAACGAAAGCCCCCTGCCTCTCTCCCATTGGATTAGCTCTTGGGGCAGCTCGCTTAAAAATAGAGAGGGAATAGCTGGTTCCCGGTTGCCGTAGAGCCGCCGCTCGCTGGCGTGGCAGAGAAACAATTGCTCGCGGGCGCGGGTGATGCCCACGTAGCAGAGGCGCCGTTCCTCTTCCAAAGCAGCGGGATCCTCCAGGGCGCGAAAATTGGGAAATAGGCCCTGTTCCAACCCCACCAAAAACACCACCGGGAACTCCAGCCCTTTGGAAGCGTGCAACGTCATTAACGAAACTTTCTCAGCTCCCTCCTGAAGGTTGTCCAAATCGGAAGCCAAAGACACATTGCTCAAGAAAGCCTCAAGGCTGGGATCCTCCTGTTCTTCTTCAAATTGGCGGGCCGCGTTGTAGAGTTCCATCACGTTGGCGATCCTTTCCTCGGCCTCTTCTGTGCCCTGGGCCTTGAGATCTTCCAGATAGCCGCAATCCCGCAGCAGCCCCTCTAGGAGGGCGGCAGCCGAAACCTGGGCCATCTGTCTGTGCCAATGCTGGATAAGCTCGGCAAACTGAAGAACCGGCTTGGCCGAACGCCCCACCAGGTTGGTGACAGAAGCCTCGTCGCTGAGGATAGTCCACAGGGGTACATTTAAGGCAGCCGCCGCTTCGGTTAGCTTGTCCAGAGTCGATTTGCCGATACCCCGCCGCGGCACATTGATAATGCGCAACAGGCTAAAAGAATCGGCAGGGTTGAGCACAACCCGCAAATAGGCCAGCACATCCTTAATCTCTTTGCGATCGTAAAATCGCAGCCCGCCCACCACCGTGTAAGGGATCCCCCAGCGCAGCAAAACCTCTTCAAAGGGGCGAGATTGGGCGTTGGTGCGGTAGAGGATGGCAAAATCTCCCCAGGAAGAGTTGGGATTTTGGCCGTGTAATCGTCGGATGGTGTTGACCACAAACTCAGCCTCGGCCATCTCATCTTCGGCCTGATGGCAGATGATAAAACTGCCCTGGTGGCGCGTTGGCCGGAGAACCTTGTCGATGCGCTCGGTGTTTTTCTCGATGAGGGCATTGGCCGCCTGCAAAATAGTAGCTGTAGAGCGATAGTTTTCTTCCAATTTGATCAGGGTGCGGGTATCGTCGTCCGGCAGGCCATCGCCAAAGGTCTCTTGAAACTCCAGCAAAATGGTGAAATCAGCCCCCCGAAAGCGATAGATGCTTTGATCCGCATCGCCCACCACAAAGAGGGAGCGATTGGTCCAGTCCCACTCGGAGCGGCGGGTCTCGCCGTTGGTTGCCAGCAGCCGGATCAGCTCGTACTGGGTGCGGTTGGTATCTTGGTATTCGTCCACCAAGATGTGCCGAAAGTGCTGGTGCCAGTAGGCCAAGACCTGCTCATTTTGACGAAAAAGCTGCACCGGGATCCAAATTAAGTTGTCGAAATCGAGGGCATTGTTGGCCGCCAGTTGATCTTCGTAGAGCTCGTAAACCTGAGCGAGGATGCGGCCTCGGAAGTTGGGCTGGTGGCGCTCTAAATCGCGAGGAGTCCAACCCTGGTTTTTGGCATTGCTAATGGCGTAGCGCACCGATCTTGGATCGAACTTGCGCTCATCTAAGTTGAGTTGCTTAGTTACAATCTCTTTAACCAGGGATTGGGCGTCCGATTCATCGAAAATCGAGAAGTTACGAGTCCACTTGCGTCCCTTGGGATCCTGGTATTTTTCAATCTCCAGGCGCAGGATCTGGGCAAATAGGCTGTGGAACGTACCAATCCAAAGGGGTTTAATCCAGCGGCGGTAAACCGCCGATTTCAGCCGCGTCGCCTGGGCCGGCTCCAGTTGCTCCAAGGGGATCCCAAACTGCTCCTGGGCCTCCTGCTGGGCAAAGAGCTGCTCGATGCGCTCTTTCATTTCGCGGGCGGCCTTGTTGGTGAAGGTCACGGCCAAAATCTCCCCCGGATCCACCCGATAGTGGCGGATGAGGTGGGCGATGCGATAGGCGAGGGTGCGCGTCTTGCCGGAACCTGCCCCCGCCACCACCAGCAAAGGGCCACAAAAATGTTGCACCGCTTGCCGTTGAGCAGGGTTGAGGGCATCCAACAAGGAGCCAGAAGTCATATCTGCCGCCAACGAGAAACTGCTTTCCATTATGGGCGCAGGCTGGCTGGCAACCCAACAGGCTTGGGAAGCCCAAAAGGTACTCTAGAGCGCCAAAGCTAAAGATGAAGATTGGTTAAGATTTGGCCAGCTCACCCCAGAACTTGCTGCTATGAAACGAGTTTTGCTTAGTTGCGGGGCCCCACCTAATTGCTGCCCGCTTGGCTTTCCAAAAAGACTGGTCGCTTTGGGGGTTGCTACCTTTGCTCTCCTCTCCGCGGGCCCGTTGGCTCCAGCTCAAGCCGGCAACTGCCCCAGCAGCGGCAACCCCCAAGCCTCTCTTGACCTCAAGCTGGAAAGCGTTTCCGGGGATCGGCTCGACTTAAGTCAGTACGACGGCATTCAGGCCGTGATCTTGACCAACAGCCAAACCCGCTCCCAAGCGGAAGCTCTTTCCAAAAGCTTGGCCCTGGAGTTTGGGCAAAACCCTCGGCTGCGCCAGATCGTGTTGGTCGATGGCAGAGGGCTGTTGCTGGTGCGAAACCTGGTTTTACAGGCCATCCGCGAGAGCGCGCCCACGGATCCGCGCTTGGTTTCTCCGTTTGTCTATGTCTCCGTCGATTTCGAGGGAGCAACCATCCAGAGGCTGCAGGAGGTGGCTGCCGAGGTGCTGCCGGGGATCGATTTTCGCCGCCAGGCCGCCTTGCTGCTTTTGGACAACCAAGGCACCCTCCTGGGCGGGTTCGCCAACCTGGACCAGTCCAACCTCAGCATTCGTCAGTGCATTCGCACGCGCACTTGATTGCCCTGGATCCCGCTTTTCCGTTGCTTCCTCCCCAACCGCTAAACTGGTTCTAGCGAAGTCATGTGCAAACTTGAGAGCAAACCTGTCAGACGGCTTGGTGCCGGGATCCCATGCGTCGCCAGCTCAAGACCTTAAACCAAATCCTCGACTACAAGCTGGCCGATTTGCGGCTGTTTGGCCGCGCGGAGCTGAAGGGTCAGGTGCTGAATGTGTTGCTGGAACGGCTGCCCGGCGATGTGGTGGATACCCTGCAGGTGATGGAGGTGGTGCGCAACGCCGTGGAAGCCTCGCTGCTGCAGGGGTTGCGAAAAGTCAACGTTTACCTCTGGTGCCGCGGGCAAATGGATGAGGCACCGGAGTGGAGCGAAAGCTTCGCCGTAGAGCCATTGGTCTTGGCCCATCCCAAGGAGCCCCGCAGTCTTGCTTCCAGCTACCGACAAGACTATCCCGGCAGGCGCGTGCTGTTTTTCTGCCTAGGCCTTTGCCTGGCCGGCTTCTACCTGGTGGGGGGCTGGGAGCGGACGGGTTGGATCGACTGGATCCCGGTGGGGCTGGCCTTCGCCTTGGGGGTGTTCTTCCCCTGGCTCAAACGCTCCCTCAACCAATGGGTGCACCCCCTGTTTCTCCGCTTTGGTCTGGGGCTGGGGTTGGTCTTGCTGGGCCTGGCGGTGGCGCTGATCTGGCGGCAGGGCTGGAGCCTTGCCCGCGGGATCCTCGCCCTGCTGGCCTTTCTCTTGCTGGGCTTGGGAGCCTGAGATCTCTCACTCGGCCGTGGTGCCGCTGAAAACAGGCAGGGCCGGCCCGGTCATCCATACGTGTTGGGTATCGGGATCCCAGCGAATCTCCAGATTGCCTCCCGGCAGCTCTACCGTGGCTTGGGGCTCGGCCCGCTCTTCCAAAACGGCGGCCACCAGGGCGGCACAGGCGCCTGTCCCACAGGCCAGCGTCGCCCCTGCCCCCCGCTCCCAAACCCGCAGCCGCAGGCGGTTGGGGCCGAGCACCTGCACAAATTCGGTGTTGGTGCGCTCGGGAAAGGCTGGGTGATGCTCAAACAGGGGGCCTACCCTTTCCAAGTCCAGCTCCTCCAGGGATCCCTCTTCTTCCAAGAAGACCACACAATGGGGGTTGCCCATGCTCACCGCCGTCACCGGCCACTCCCGCCCGGCCACCGGGAGCGGTTGCCGAATCACCTTGGCATCCGGTTTGGCCAAAGTGGTGGGGACTTGCCCGGCCAAGAGGCGAGGGATCCCCATGTCCACCGTCACCAGGCCATTTGGCTGCACCCGCGGCACGATCCGCCCCGCCAAGGTGTGGATCGGGTAGGCACCGTCTCGGCCAGGGATCCCCAGATCCTGCAAAAAGCGGGCCAAGCAGCGGATCCCGTTGCCGCACATCTCCGGCTCCGAGCCGTCGCTGTTGAACAGGCGCATGCTGAAGTCGGCCCCCTCCTGCCCCGGCAGCAGAAAGATAACCCCATCTGCCCCCACGCCAAAGCGGCGGTTGCAGAGGGCAACGGCTTCCTCAGGCGTCAGGCAGGGCTGCGGCTGGTGGCGGTTGTCCACCAAGATAAAGTCGTTCCCCAGCCCCTGGTATTTGTGGAAAGAGAGACGGGAGGGCAAACGAACAGGCATGCAGCGGAACCGCAAAACAACCGGCTTCAATCCTCGTGCATCTCGTAGGGATCCTGCAAGTCCTTAGAAGGGGGGCCAAAGGCCGTGTAGATGGCAAACGCGGTGATGCAGATGGTAACTGCCGCGATCGCCACAATCAGGGAAAAGGTGGGCTCCATATCTTCGATCCTGAGGGTATTCGACTATAGTATTACACAAGTTTACAATTCATTGCCTGAGACAAAAGGGTTCGGCCAGATTCTGATAGCCTGATTTTAGGGGGCGGCTGTCTTGACGGTGCTGAGCAGCAGCGCTCCGCCGCCCTGATCACTCCCAACTTGATAAATCCATCCTGTCCTGTCTTTGACCTATCGCGAGAACCTATGGCCATTCGTACCAAACTGGGCGATCTGCTGCGTCCCCTCAACTCGGAATACGGCAAAGTGGCCCCTGGCTGGGGCACCACGCCCCTGATGGCGGTCTTCATGGCTCTGTTCGCCGTCTTTTTGTTGATCATTCTGCAGATCTACAACAAGTCGCTGCTCTTGGAAGACATCAACGTCTCTTGGGAGAGCCTCAGCTTCTGAGCACCTTTGGCTACCGTTGGCGCTGTTTCTGAAAAAATGCCGGTATCGAGAGGTTTTTGTGTCCCAGCCGGCACCAGTTTTCAGCAGACGGATCCCCAGCTTCTCCTCCTGAGTGCTGCTTCTATCTACAGGCTCCCCTGCCTTTGATGGGGAGCCCCGGGCTATCGACAACGAGGACGGACAGCTTCTAACAGACTCCTGGCCGCTGGGCAGGTGTTTCGATTTGGGTAGACTGGGAAGACCCAGGTATCCCCTGCCTGTAACCAAAAGCCAGGAGATGCTTCATGAGTCCCTTTGTCAATCCTCCTCAAGCATTGACTGCCGGCGAGTTTTTATCTCACTTGGAGGAGATAACAGGAGCCTACAAAGTCAGGACATCGATTATCACTTTTTACAGCAGAATTTGGAGTCAAGCATTCGATCTCAAGTTTTCTAAGGGTCAGTGGATTTTCGGATACAGCCCTTACTGGAGAGCGCTTTTGGAAGCTAAGCTCCAAAACGGCGACTACTATCCCATATCTTGCGTTGTCAGAACCTTCGCCGACGAAAAACACAAGCGCAAGGCCCCAAATGGCAAAACTGTCCTGATCCCAACCAAAGAGCTAAGGATGTTCCTTCTGCCGGCTCCAGGGCAGGTTATTAGGCTAACTCCAGAGGAGTGCTTTGCCTGCCAAAATACAGATGCCCAAACAGGAGAGCCACTCCCCATTGAGCAAGATGTCAAGTTCTTGTAGTAGCGGCAGTGGGAGTTAGGAAACTCTGCTGGGGCTAATCCCACAGGACTAGGGCCATGTAGCTTAACCCCAATCAAGAGCTTGGCTCCAAGCGCAACAGGGATCCGTTGGGGGCATCGGTCAACAAGTAGAGCAAGCCATCCGGCCCCTGGCGCACATCCCGGATGCGACCCACCGCCCCTTGCAGCAGGCGCTCTTCTGCCACAACGCGATCCCCATCTAGTACCAAACGCGCCAAATGCTGTCCCGCCAAAGCCCCCACGAATAAGTTGCCCCGCCATTCAGGGAAGGCATCTCCTGTATAAAAGGCCATGCCGGAAGGGGCAATGGAGGGCGTCCAGTGCAGCAGCGGCGAAGCCAATCCAGGAGCTGCCGCCAGTCCTTGGCCGACCGGTTCGCCGCTGTACTCCCGACCATGGGTAATCAGGGGCCAGCCGTAGTTGACGCCGGGGGCCAAGATGTTGATCTCGTCCCCCCCTTGCGGCCCATGTTCGTGCGTCCAAATGGCTCCTGTCTCGGGGTGGCGGGCCATTCCCTGAATGTTGCGGTGGCCATAGGTAAAAATTTCCGGCAAAGCCCCCGCTTGATTCACAAAAGGATTGTCCGCCGGGATCCCGCCTGTATCCATAAGGCGCAACACCTTGCCGGCGGCATCCCCCAGATCCTGGGCCCGATCCCGCTCGCCGCGGTCGCCGGTGCTGATGTAGAGAAACCCTTCTTCGTCAAAGGCCAGGCGGGAGCCGAAGTGCTGTTGGGCAGGCGTCTTGCGCTCCATGTCAAAAATCACTTCCAGATCCTGGAGTCCTCTTTCTCCCAGGCGGGCCCGCGCCACTCGCGTCCCCCCGCCGCCTGGCCCAGGAGCTGCATGGGACAAGTAGATCCAGCCGTTCTCTGCGTAGTTGGGGTGCAAGGCAATATCCAGCAGCCCTCCCTGGCCGCGGGCAAACACCTCTGGCACCCCAGCGATGGGCTGGGGATCCAACCCCTGCTCGGTAACTCGGCGCAGCCGGCCCGGACGTTCGGTCACCAGGATGGTTCCGTCTGGCAGAAAGGCCATCCCCCAAGGATGCTCCAACCCGCTTGCCAACGTCACGACCTGGAAGCGCTGCTCTGTCCTGGCTCTGGGCAGAGCTTGGGCGTGATCCCCCTGTTGCAGAGACATGACCGTTTCCGGTCTGACCGGGTAGGCCCCAACAGGGGCGGACAACCCCCCCAAAAGCAACAGCGAGGAGAGAAGTTTTATCGCCGGGATCCTCAGAGCCATTGCCACCTCGTTTTCGCGATGGATTTTGAGGTTTGAGCTAGCCAATCATTGCTGCTGCTCTTCTAAAAAGATGTACCGATGGGAGCAGAGTTGGCTGCGCACAAGAGTGGGGAGCTGCCTGCTCCCTTGCGGCCTTGGGTTAGCCTTGAGGGCAGCATCTGCCCCCAAACCATGCTGGAAGCTAGCGAGATCTTCGGCCAGCCCCAGAGGCAAACCTGTGGATCCCTGCAGGAACTTCAGGCCCATCCCAGGGGGATCCGTCTCCTCTGTACTCAGGGCTGCTGGTCTGTGCAGGTGCTCACCCCTCGTCTGCTGCGGCTGCGCTTTAGCCCCAGCGGCGAGTTTTTGCCCCGTCGTTCTTGGGATGTGGCTCTGGCGGATGCAGAGTGGCCGCCGGCTCCTTTTGAGCTGCAGGAAAGCCCCACCCAAGTTCACCTCAGCACTTCTCTGGTGCAACTGCAGATCGACCGGGATCCCCTCTGCTTCAGCTTTCGCGATCCCCAGGGCCAGGTCTTTTGTGCCGATATCTCTGGGGGCCTCAGTTGGGGATCCGAGAGCATCCGCCTGGTTAAATCCCTCCACCCCGCCGAGCACATCTACGGCCTGGGAGAACGGGCTGGGCTGCTCAACAAGCGGGGCTGGCGCTACAGCCACTGGACCCGCGACTGCTGGGGCTACGACGCCCACAGTGACAACCTCTATCTGGCCATTCCCTTTGCCTTGCTCCTCCGCCCTGGCCTCTGCTACGGCCTCTTCCTGCACTGCACCCACTGGAGCCAGTTTGACCTAGGCCAGGCGGAGCCTGAACAGTGGGCCATCGAAGTGCGCGCCCCCGAGCTGGACTACTACCTCATCTACGGCCCTACCCCCGCCTTGGTGCTCCAGACCTACACCCAACTCACCGGGCGAACCCCCCTGCCTCCGCTCTGGGCCCTCGGCTACCAGCAGTGCCGCTGGAGCTACGCCAGCGCTGCTCAAGTACAGAACATTGCCGAGCAATTTCGCCAGCGCCAGATCCCCTGCGACGTCATCTACCTGGATATCGACTACATGCGCGGCTACCGCGTTTTCACCTGGGATCCCCGCCGCTTCCCCGATCCCGCCCGCCTCACGGCCCGGCTGCATGAAGCCGGCTTTCGAGTGGTGGCCATTGGGGATCCCGGCGTCAAGTTCGATCCCGAAGCCGACTACGCCGTTTTTGACGAGGGCCTGGCCCAAGACTTCTTCATTCGCCGCGCCGACGGCCACCTCTTCCACGGCTATGTTTGGCCGGGCAAAGTTCTCTTCCCCGATTTCTCGCGCCCCGCAGTGCGGCAGTGGTGGGGATCCTGGCAGCGGGTTCTCACTCAAGCCGGTGTGGATGGCATCTGGAACGACATGAATGAGCCGGCCCTCAACGACCGCCCCTTTGGAGATGGGGGCCAAATTGTGGACATCCCCCCCGACGCCCCCCAAGGATCCCCCGAAGAGCGCACCACCCACGCCGAGGTGCACAACCTCTATGGCCTCCTGATGGCCCGCGCCTCCCGCGAGGGTCTAGAACAGCTCTGCCCCAACCAGCGCCCCTTTGTCCTCACCCGCTCCGGCTTTGCCGGGATCCAGCGCTGGGCTGCCGTCTGGACAGGAGACAACCAATCCTCCTGGGAACATCTGGAGATGTCCCTACCCATGCTCCTCAACCTGGGCCTGTCGGGAGTTAGCTTTGTCGGCGCCGACATCGGCGGCTTCGGGGGCAACGCTACTCCTGAACTGTTTGCCCGCTGGATGCAAATGGGGCTCCTCTATCCCCTCATGCGCGGCCACAGTGCTCAGGGAACTCGCCCCCACGAACCCTGGAGCTTTGGCCCTGAGGTGGAAGCCATTGCTCGACAGGCCATCCAGCTGCGTTATCAACTGTTGCCCTACCTCTACAGCCTCTTCTGGGAGTCCAGCCAAACCGGCTCCCCCATCCTGCGCCCCCTGTTCTACGAATTCCCTGACGATCCCCAGACCTACGAGATCTCCGATCAAGCCATGCTGGGATCCGCCCTCCTAGCTGCCCCCGTCGTCCGTCCGGGGATCCGCTGCCGCGCTGTCTATCTCCCGGCGGGCACCTGGTTTGACTGGTGGACAGGCCAGGCCCACAGCGGCCCTGGCTATGTGCTGGCCCCCGCCCCCCTTGACCAACTGCCTCTCCTTGTGCGCAGCGGCTCTATCCTGCCCTTAGCTCCTCCCTGCCAGTCCACCACCGACCTGCGCCGTGACCAACTGCGCCTTAAACTCTACCCCGGTGACGGCAGCTTCACCCTCTACGAAGACGACGGCCAAACCCTCGCCTACTCAAGCGGCCAGTGGGCCACCACCACCTTCCGCCTGCACCAGCAGGCCAACCAGCTCCTCCTAGAGATCGAGCCCCGCCACGGTGGCTGGATCCCACCCAAACGCACCTGGATCCTTGAGCCCCTTGGCCAGGCCCCCCTCCTCTTGCCCGACAGCGGCCAGGCCCAGCAGATCTGTCTGTCCAGCCCAGAAAGAGCCCGCCCCTAGTCAACTGCCCTCACCGCCTCCAGCAGCTCGCGGTTGTCCCGCTTGAAGATGGGCAGCCACTCCACATGCTGGTAGCGCAGGATCCCTTGGCTATCCACCACAAAATAGGCCCGCCGTATCCCCAGCAGACTATCCACCCCGTATTGCTGGCTCACCCTCCTGTCCACATCGCTCAGCAAAGGAAACTCCAGCTTGAGCTGCTCGGCAAAGGCTTCGTGCTTGGAGACAGGATCACTGCTAATCCCCAAGATCTCGCACCCTGCTGCCCGAAAAGCTCCCCAATCCTCCCGAAAACAGCGCATCTCGCTCGTACACACCGGCGAGAAGTCCGCCGGGTAAAAAGCCAGCAACACCTTGCTCTTGCCCCGATAGGCCCCCAGCGAAATCTGGGCCCCCTTTGGGATCCCTTTCCCCACTGCAGGCAGGCTGAAGTCAGGAGCTGCGGTCCCAATCACAATACCCATAGAGCCATCCGACCTCAAGATCCCCTCACCAGTCTAACGGCGAATCCGGATCCCTTCTCCGCCGAAAAAACTTTGAGTTATCTCTTGACGGGATGAGTTTATGGGGGTTA
>NZ_JANSJH010000060.1:0-8568 GCF_047462495.1 Synechococcus sp. H55.2
AATAACGACGTAGAGAAACGTTTCATTGCTATTTGACAATGACTGCAACCTCAGAGATCTCGCCTGCAAGTAGAAAAAAAGACCCTGGCCAGGGGCCAGGGTTGCTAGGCCAGCTCAGCGCTAGACTCAACTAGCAAGGGGCTTGTTCAGGCAAAGAATAGCTCTCCTGCCCTACTGCCCTAGGGATTGTAACCAGCCGATCAGGGTAGAGCCGGACAGAGATTCAAACAGGATCAGGGCAACAAAGCCGATCATCGCCAAACGCCCGTTCAGTCGCTCTGCATACTCGGTAAAGCCCACCCGCGGAGTGGTGTCCACATACATTTCCGGCTCGATAGCATAATTGTTTAGGCGGCCGCCTTCTTCAACAACGACGGAGCGATATCGGCTCATAGGGTTCTCCTTGTTTCTTCCTTACCTAGTTTAGCTCGTTTTGCATAGGATTGTAAAGTTTTGTTTACGACTTTGTGGATGCCCGGCACCCTGAGCTTCCCGACAAAGGCCGACTAGGCGAGGAACAACTTGTAGGCGGGGTTGTGGCTCTCGTCCCAGTAGCGATAGCTCAACGTATCCAGAAAACGCTGCCACTCGGGCATTTCGCAGGTGGGCACCTGCATGCCGATGAGAACGCGACCGTAGTCGGCGCCGTTGTTGCGGTAGTGAAACAGGCTGATGTTCCAATTGGGGCTCATGCAAGACAAGAACTTCAGCAAAGCTCCGGGCCGTTCGGGGAACTCGAAGCGGTAGAGCAGCTCATTTTCCGCCAGCAGAGAGCGCCCGCCCACCATGTGGCGCAGGTGCAACTTGGCCAGCTCATCGTCGGTGAGATCCAAGGTCTTGAAGCCGGCCCGCTCCAGATCCAGAGCCACCGCTTGGGCATCGGCCCGATCCCGCACCTGCAGCCCGACAAAGATATGGGCTTCTTGCTCGTCGGCGATGCGGTAGTTAAACTCGGTGAGGTTGCGCTGGCCAATGTGGGCACAGAACCGGCGCAGGCTGCCGCGTCGTTCCGGAATGGTGACGGCAAAAATGGCTTCCCGCTGTTCGCCGATTTCGGCCCGTTCGGCCACAAAGCGCAGGCGGTCGAAGTTCATGTTCGCCCCACAAGCGACCGCCAGCAAAGTCTGTCCTTGGATGCCGGTGCGGCTCACATAGGCTTTGAGGCCGGCAATGGCCAGAGCTCCGGCAGGCTCCAAAATGGAGCGGGTATCTTCAAAGACATCCTTGATGGCGGCACAGGTGTCGTCGGTAGTCACCAGGAGGATCTCGTCCACGTACTGCTGACAGAGGCGGAAGGTCTCTTCCCCCACTTCCCGCACTGCCACTCCATCGGCAAACAGACCTACTTGGGATAGGCGCACCCGCCGGCCTGCCTGGAGAGACCGGTACATGGCATCGGAGTCCACCGGTTCTACACCGATGATCTTGATTTCGGGGCGCAAGCGCTTAACGTAGGCGGCAATGCCCGCGATCAGGCCGCCCCCGCCAACAGCGACGAAGATGGCGTGGATGGGCTGTTGGTACTGGCGCAGGATTTCCATGCCGATGGTACCCTGGCCGGCGATCACCAGGGGATCGTCGAATGGATGGATGAAGGTCAAACCTTTCTCGGCTTCCAGTTGCCGCGCGTGAGCGTAGGCATCGTCAAAGGTATCTCCGTACAAGACCACTTCTGCGCCCCGCGCCCGCACGGCATCCACCTTCACTTGAGGGGTGGTGACGGGCATGACGATGATGGCCCGAGTGCCCAGCCGCTGTGCTGCCAGGGCCACTCCTTGGGCGTGGTTGCCTGCGGAGGCCGCGATCACCCCTTGCGCCAGTTGCTCCGGGGGCAAGTGGGCCATCTTGTTGTAAGCCCCGCGCAGCTTGAAGGAGAAAACCGGCTGCATGTCTTCCCGTTTCAGCCAGACCGGGTTGTTCAGGCGGCGGGAGAGGTTAAAAGCCGGCTCCAGGGGGGTTTCTTGGGCCACGTCGTAAACGCGAGCTGTAAGGATCTGAACGAGATAATCACAATCCATCGGGATGTATCGATAGGGTCGAAAACGGTCGCTCCCGGCGGGCTAAGAGCTATTATCCCAGGGATCTATCCCTTCTCCAGCAAGGGGGGCTTGGGCATAATAACAAAGGCCATGGGAGAAGAAGCGATGTCGGCGCAGGAAAAGTTGAAGGCGCTGTTGGAGAGCCAGCCGGTGGCCTGCTTGGGGGTGCTGGAGCAGGGATCCCCGGCAGTGTCGCTGGTGCCCTTTGTGGTGCAACGGGATCCCTTGCGTTTTGCCATTGTCATTAGCGATCTTTCTTCCCACACCCAGGCTTTGCGGGCGGATCCCCGCGCCAGCTTGCTCATCCACGAGCCGCCCACGCCGGTGGATCCCCGCAGCAACCACGCTTTGCCGCGGGTGATGGTGAGCGGAGAAGCCCGGTTCCTCAGCCGCGCGGAGGCCCAAGCCTGGGGGTTTGAGGCCCTTTATCGTGCCAAGTACGAGATTGCCGAGATGATCCTGGGCCTGGCGGATTTTCACTTCTGCCAGATCACCCCCACCGGCGGCAGCTTCATTCAGGGGTTTGGCCAAGCCTTCCGGCTGAGCGGCCCCAACCTGGATCAACTGGAGCATCTCGGCCGCACCTAGGCGCAAGAACATGGCCTTCCGACCGGCAACCGACGACAGGGAGGGCGAATAAACCGTTGCCGCGCCAGTTTCCAGGTCGCGCTGCTATTTGCAAGTGACCGAAGACATGGGTCGGCAGGGATTCGAACCCTGGGCCAATCGGTTAAAAGCCGAGTGCTCTACCGCTGAGCTACCGACCCAAGTTTGCAGCTTTGTCATACTAGCAAAACTTCTGTCACACTAGCAAAGGTTCTGGCCGTATCCCTAAAAATCTTGCTATGCTGAACTTAGACCAACCCTGGGGCTGTAACGGTTTCGACGGGGTGGCGAACATGGGTTCATGATACAGGTCGGGATTGAGCTTATCCCGTTATCACCAGGCTCAAACCAGTACGTGCGAACAACGTCGTACCCTTTGCTCGTAAAGCAGCTGCTCTGGCTGCCTAAGGCTCAGTAACCGAAAACTGACTCTGAGCTCGAGGATCTGCTCACGACCCCGTTAAGTGGGCGGATCACAACCCCAACGGGTGCAGCTCTCTGCTCTGGCTCCGTCGAGGGAGAGACCAAGATTAGGCGGAGAAATCCCATCGCCGGGATCCAAACGGCGATCCCCGCCTCGAGGGTCAAAGAGGCTAAGCCTGTGAATGAGTGATCCCTTAGTACCCATCTCGGACACGGGTTCGACTCCCGTCAGCTCCATCCTCAGGTGCCCTAGGCCCAGAAGGTTGCTGGAGGGCTTTTGGGCGTCCATGAAAGTCCGGCAAGATCCAATGCCATGCCAAGGTGGGGCCTGGCGCTCACCGCAGCTAATGGGAATGGCTGGTGCTGCAGCAGCTTTTGGTTTTCGGCGGCGGAGGGGGCACATCCAAAGCCGGGTTGCACTCAAAGAAGCCCAGCGGCTTGAGCAGAAAGCCAATGTAGCTAACCGGCATCACCGGCCAGTCTTCGGTGCGGGGGAAGTGGTTACAGCCAAAGCTGTACCAGAGCACTAGGCGGGTATTTTCTAGGGATCGGTTGGCTTGTGTCCATTTCACCAGCCCTTCCCCACCGGGGTGTTGGTTGGGGTAGTCCCCCGCCGGGAACTTTTCGCCAGGATGATAGGGCGTGGCCCAGAGGTGGTGGGCCAAATACCCTGCCCGTCGATACAGCCAGGAGTCGGGGTGGGCCAGGAACCGGACATTCTCTCCTGGGAGCAACTTGTAGGCCACCGGCTGCCCCAGGCGGTTGTGGCGGTTGGGGTTGACAATCTTCCAGTAGCGCCCCCGCAAGGGATCCACCGTTTGCTTGGCTTCCTGCTCAGTGCTCAACAAGGTGGAGCGGGCGCGGAAGGCGTTGCCGTAGGGGTTATCCGGCCCCAAGGGCAGCGGCTCGGCATGGACTTCGTAGAGGGAGTTGCCCGGCCCATCCACCGCCATGTCCAGGCGCACGGTAAAAAAGTGCTGGTGGTTGAGGCCAGACAATTGGGGCGCTACCAAGACGCCAAACTCCGGTTCCTCCCCCGGCAGGGTGGCGCAGGTGTTGATGATGCCGGTGAGCTTGGCCTCGAACTCCAGCGTGCCGTCCTGGTAGAAGTACCAGAAAAAGCCGTAGTCGTAGTTGCCGATGGTGGTAAAGAAAGAGAGCACCAGCCGCCGCGAGCGCCGCACCTGAGCTCGCTCCGTGCGCCAGTCGGTGTGCTTCCAGAGCACGCCAAAGTCCTCCTCGTGCATGCAGATGGCGTTTTTGAGGAGCATGGGCTCACCGCTGTTGCTGGGCAGCCAGGCATCGAAGTAGTAGATCTCCCCCAGGCAGTCGCAGCCCAGGCGCAGGGAATTGGCCTGCATGCCGATGCCGTATTCCCCCACGTCAAAGGCGTTCTTGCGACAGTGGGGATCCCGTGGATCCCCGTAGGGCACCACCATCTCGGCTACCGAAGCCCGATAGAGGATGGGGCGAAGGCGGCCCTGATCCTCATAGCTCACCTGATGCAGCACCAGCCCCTCGCGGGGGTTAAAGCTGATGCGCAGATCCCACTTCTGCCAGCGGATGTGGTGGCCTTCTACTTGGAAGCTCACCCCTTGGGGCTGAGTAATTTCCAAAGGCTTCAAATCTCGGCGAAACTCTTTGAAGAAGATCTCGTCAAAATTGCCATCTTCCGGGGGCAGAGGCCAGGGGCCGCGATCCTCCACCTTGATCACCTGCATTTGGTTGAGGTCAATCCAGGGGTAGAGGCCTTCGAGGGGACGGGCATAGCCATTGTCGTAAGGGGAAGTGCGCAGGAAACACAGACCCCGCACCAGCCGCCGCCCCTCTTCTTCCGGGATCCCAAAGTAGCCCACCGTCCAGTAGTCCACCATCACCCGCTCCACATCGGCAATGCCCCGCCGCTGCAGGGCGGCCAGAAATTGGGGATCCTCCTTGAGCAAGCGGTCACAGGCGTAGACCTCATCGTCCAAAAGGGGCGGCTGCACGCCGGGGACGAGCTGCCAAGAGCACACCTGCTGCCGAGAGAGGGAGACCACCGCCTCGTAGGTGCTGCCCTCGGCGGGATCCAACAGCACCACAAACGCCTGCCGATCCCAGGGTTGGCCCGGTTGCCAAGCTTCCATCCAGGGCCGCTCCGGCTCCTGCAGTTGGATGGTGACAAAGCGGCAGCGGGAAGCAAGAGGGCGCTCCTGACGCAGGATTTTGACCACTTGCCGGATTTCTTCGCCATTCAAGGGATCCAGGGGGTGGCTTGGCCATTCGGGCCGGACAGCCGCGGTTGTGGCAGAAAGCGGTCGCTCCTGCTCCTGCAGAGCAGGCTGAGGACTGCGAGGAAGTTCACAAATCACAGAAATAACCTTGAATTCTACAGAAAATGAATTGGCTGGGTGACGATCCGTTGAAAAATGCCGCAGGGATCCCCTTGCCTGCCACCCCAGGCGCTCTAAGCTAGCCATCAGCCCGTACAGGACAACCTGGCCGTTGCCACAGGCAACTTTGGCGACCTTGGCCGGCAAGAGGATAGGCTCAAAGAATCCGTTCTTGGGGACAACCTCACCTTCGCCAGCTAGCCCAACCTGAGGTTATCCCCATCCGTTGGGTTGTCTCTGCCCGCTAACCAAAGGAAGAGGGCAGCGGCACCTTGAGCAGCCGCGTTACCGCAAACCGAAAAATATCGAACAATCGCCAGAAACTAACTATAGGCTTCCGAGGGAAAAGATCCCCGCTCAAAATCAGCAGCAATTTTTTTAGGCCAAACGTGGCATAGGGCAGCATAAAAAAGAATCAACGCTTCACGCAGGCTGAGGGCGCAGCCGCAAGGAAGGAGCTTGATGCAGCACTGCTCTCTTCTCAACGCGAACTCATTTCGGCTTGCCCTAACCCCACCTGCTAGGGGGATCCCCAGTGTTGGGATCCAAGGCGCAACTGCCCATTACTATAGCAGAGGCTCCCCCCTCGGCCACAAGCTGCGGTCAAGAGTCGGCTCTCCGGATCTGAAGTTTAGCGTGAAGTAAAGATCTTGTATTGGCTAACACATCTTTGAGCAGAGTACTGAAATCATGCTTAAAGCTAAGGATTTCTGGCAAGAGGATCTCTCAGATCTGTATGAGGATCGTCCACAATGAGGTAGCGCTGGTGGAACAACCAACCGTTTTGGTGGGGGAGATGGCTTCAGCTCAACACCGCCTGGTGCCGGTGCGGCCAGAAGACGGCGGCTTTTATCCAGAGCATCTCTCCTTGGCTCTGGAGGCCACCCAACTGGGCTACTGGCAACTGGATCTGCGCAGCGGGGAGCTGAGCAGTTCCCCTCAGTGCAAGGCCAAGTACGGACGGGATCCCGGCGAGGAGTTCACTCTGGAGATGTTTTTCGAGAGCGTTCACCCCGAAGATCGCCAAAGGGTGAAGGAAGCTCTCCAGTTGGCGGGGCCTAGAGCATTGGAGGGGGATCCCAACTTTGCCGTCGAGTACCGCGCCCACCTCGCAGACGGGCAGGTGCGCTGGCACCTCTCCCAGGGGATCGTGCTCCTGGGGCCGGAAGGGGATCCCAGCCATATCGTGGGGGTAACCTTGGACATCACCGAGCGCAAGCAAGCCGAGCTGAGGCTGCAGCAACAGGTGCAGCGGGAAAAACTGTTTAACCGGCTCATTCAAGCCATCAGCACCTCTTTGGATCTACCCGCCCTCTTTGAGGTAGCGGTGCAGGAAGTAGGCCAGGTTTTGCAGGCAGCGCGGGTTACCCTTTACCAATATCTGCCTACCGAGAAGGTGTGGGTGGGCATTGCCGGCTATGTTCGCTCCCCCGATGTGCCCAGTGCTCTCCACCTGCGCATACCGGATGATCCAGAGATTCCAGCCATCCAGCACTTCAAGTGGCTGCAAGTTTTTCACGTGGCGGATCCCCAGCAAGTTTCCGATCCCTTTGCATTGCAGGAAAGGCAAGACTGCCAGCTCGGCCCTTGGCTAGGGATCCCGGTGGCCTGTCAAGGGAAACTTTGGGGCGCTCTAGCCCTGAGACGCCTGATCTCTGAACCAGATTGGCAAGAGGAAGAGATCGAGTTGGCCAGGGCAATTGGCAATCACCTGGCAGTCGCCATTCGACAGGCGGAACTTTACCAAAAGCTGCAGCAAGCCAACGCCGAACTGGATTACCAAGTGCGGGTGCGCAACGGCCAACTGCAGCAAGCCTACGAAGACGAGGCCCTGCTGCAACTGATCACGGAAGAAATTCGCTCCAGCCTAGACGAGCACAAGATTTTGGAAACCGTGGCGCAAGAACTGGCCCTCAGACTGGGTCTTTCCGGCTGCATGATTGCCCTCCATGACCCAGAACGACAGGTTAGCGTTTTGGCCTTGGATTATCGACCTGGAGAAGGGATCCGCCGTTTTCCCCTGGAGATCCCCTTTGCCGATTTTGCCGAGGTGCTCCAGCAGCTTCAGGGTGGGCAGTTCTGCTATTTCAGCAACCTTGGCCACCCCTGCTGGCCCAGCTACGACCGCCACACGCTGCTGGTACTTCCCATTTGCGATGCTCAGGAAGGCGAATCTCTCCTGCTGGGAAATATTTGCGGCTCGCGTCCGCCGGGGCAGGTGTTTGGCGAGCGGGAACAGCGCTTGATGCGGCGGGTGGCCAGCCAGTGTGCGATTGCCATTCGCCAGGCCCGGCTTTTCCAAACCGTGCAGCAGCAGGTGCAGCAGTTGCAGGAGCTCAACCACCTCAAGGATGAGTTTCTGCACATGGTCTCCCACGAGATGCGCACGCCTCTAACCAACATGAAGCTGGCAATTGCTTTTCTCTCCAAGGCCAACCTGACGGAGCGGGAGCAGCGCTACTTGCAGATTTTGGAGATGGAGACCAACCGCGAGCTGGACTTGATCAACGAGCTGTTGGAATTGCAAGCTATTGAAGCCGGAAATAGGGATCTCAATCTAACCTGGTTATCTCCTCAGGAGTGGATCCCCAATCTTTCCGAGCCCTTCCGGCTGCGAGCTGCCCAGCAGAACCAACAGTTTCAGTTGGAATGGGATCCCGACCTTTTGCCCCTCTGCACGGATGAGAGCCTGCTGTCGCGGGTGGTGGGCGAACTTTTGAACAACGCCTGCAAGTACACGCCGGCTGGGGAAAGCATCTGTTTGCGCTTTAGCCAGACCCATCAACAGAACCGTCCCGGCTGGCTGATCGAGGTGCGCAATACGGGAGTGGAAATTCCTCCAGAGGCGCTGCCCCATGTGTTTGAAAAGTTCTACCGCATCCCACAGTTGGATCGCCGCAAGGCCGGAGGGACAGGCCTAGGCCTGCCGCTAGCCAAAAAGGCTATGGAGATGTTAAAGGGATCCCTGACGGTGGAAAGCCGTTCCCGGCAGGTGATTTTCCAGGTGTGGTGCCCCCATCAGGGCAGCTTGTCGGCAACTCAAAACAGAGCCTAGCGCCTTGCGCAGGACTCGAACCTGCAACCATCGACTTAGAAGGTCGGTGCTCTATCCATTGAGCTAGCAAGGC
>NZ_JANSJH010000060.1:8668-16981 GCF_047462495.1 Synechococcus sp. H55.2
GGCCTGGGATCCCTCTCTCCGGCGGCCAGGCGTCTGCTGCGCCTCTACCATGGCGGCAGCTTTATCTTTCTGGGCCTGCTGTGGCTGCTGGTCGGGATCCCCAGCCTCTGGGCTTTGCGGGCAGATCTCATCCGCCTGTGGAACCATTTCACCTGGACAGGCCTGCGCTATGCCTTGTTTTACCGGCCCGGCTGGCCTACCTTCGGCCTTTTGCTGTGCGTCAGCTTCACGCTGGGGATCTTGATCGCCCAAAGCCGCTACGAGCTGTTTGGCCTCTATCCCATGGAGCGCCTGATGTTGGAGCGCCAGTCCCGCTGGATTTTGTCTTTGCCCGCCTGGCATCCGCTGCGGCGCTGGCTGGTGCGCACCTTGGATTCCCGCTAGTTGGCCTGGCCGAGAGTTGGGATCCCTGACCAGATGTCCCGTCTTGCCATGGCTGCTGTTGCTCCTTGGCTGAGGTCAACGGCTGTCAGCGCCGGTTTGGAGAAGGTTGCAACACACAGCAGAGTAGCCTGGTAGGCAAATGCTTAAGCTTGCTTCCGGGGCAGCAGTAGAGCCCTTTGGGCTCCGCCTGTCCAAGACCCTGTCTTAGGAGGCACTTGTGGCGGCTAGGGATCGTTGCACAATCCGAGATAGACGAGCCTTCCGACGGGCGGCTGTGTTTTTGTGGAGAACCCCTGTTTTGGCCGCTTTGTCGATGCGGCTAAAGGCAGCGCTCATCGCCGCTTGAATCTCCTGCAGGGTTTCCGGTTGGGGGTTGGCGGCGTAAGTAGAGGAGAGAGAGATCACTTTTTTCATCAGCGCGCGCACCATGGCTTTGGTAGCTTTGTTGCGTAGCCGATTTCGCTCGGCAATCTTGACGCGCTTGATGGCAGATTTAATGCGTGGCATGGTCGAGAGGGAAGCTACGGCGGAGATCTAGCATACCATTAGAGTTTGGAGCTCCACCAGTTCCTGCCTCTCCTACGACGGGATCCCCATGTTTCGAGATTGCAGCTCCCTCCTCTTGTTCAACCCGCCTGCCCTTTTCTATGGGGTTGCCGTTTGCGATGTGGATCGGGACGGGGCTTTTGAGCTGTTTGTGTGCGGCTTCCGCGGCCCGAATCGGGTTTTGAAGTGGAACGGCCAGGCGCTGGTGGATCTGGTGGACGATACTCTGGCCGATGCAGGGCGCATGGCCATTGGGGTGGCTGCCGGCGACTTCGACGGCGACGGGCAAGAAGAACTCTATGTTTTGAATACCGATACCTTCGGCGGGCGCAAGCGCTTTGGGGATCGCCTCTTCGACTGGCAGGGATCCCGTTGGGTGGATCTGTTCTCTCTACCCCACAACCAAGATGCCCTCAACTTGACGGCCGGTCGCTCGGTGGCCTGCGTGGATCGCTTTGGCCAGGGGCGGTACGGGTTTTTCGTGGCCAACTACGGCGGCCCCATGCGCCTTTACGAGCTGGGCTCCAACCAGATGATTGCCGATGTGGCACCGGAGGCGGGGGTGAACCGGGTAACGGGCGGGCGGGGGCTGGTGGCCCTGCCCTTGGTCTCGCAGCGGATGGACATGTTTGCCGTCAACGAGCAGGGGCCCAACTTTTTGTTTCGCAACCGCGGGGATGGCACCTTTGAAGAAATTGCCGCCGAGGTGGGGCTGGCGGATCCCGGCGAGCATGGGCGGGGGGTGGCAGCGGTGGATCTGGATGGGGACGGGCGGCTGGACTTGGTCTACGGCAACTGGGAAGGGCCGCATCGCCTCTGGATCCAAACCCCCGGCGGCATCTTCAAGAACGTGGCCCCCCCAGATCTGGCCAGACCCTCCCGCATTCGCACAGTCATTGCTGCCGACTTCGACAACGACGGCTACCCGGAGCTGTTTTTTAACAACATCGGCGAGCCCAACCGCCTGTTTGGCTGGCGCTCTGGCTGCTGGCAGGCCATTGACATTGGAGAGGCTGCCGAGCCGCAGGGATTGGGGACGGGAGCGGCAGTCGCCGATGTGGATGGGGACGGTCGCCTGGAGCTGCTCATTGCCCACGGCGAGTCGGGCGCCCAGCCCCTGAGCTTCTACCGCCCCCTGGCTAATGGCAACAACTGGCTAAGGGTCTTGCCCCTCACCCGCCAAGGATCCCCGGCCCGCGGCGCCCTGGTGCGGCTGATCACCTCTACCCGCACCCAGATCTATCCCATCGATGCCGGCAGCGGCTACCTCTGTCAGATGGAGCCGGTGGCCCACTTTGGCCTGGGATCCGAAACGCTGGTCAAGGAAATCCAGATCCAGTGGCCGGACGGAAAACAGTTGCAGGTGGCTCGCCCGCCGGTCAACCAGCTCCTGCGGATCCCCTATCCTGGCTAGCTCCCCTGAGAGATCTACTCAGCGGAGCCTGAGATCCCTGCCCATTCCGGCTGCACGGGGCGCTGCCAGTGTTCCCACCAGGCCAGCACCTCAGGTGAGCTGCCGTTGGCAGGAGCGGAGAGGGGGGGAGAAGGGGGTGTCAGCCAACTGACAGGCGTGGGGATCAGGCAACTGGGGTGGAGAGGGCGCAAATCGCGGTAGTGGCTGCTGCGGATGGCTAGGATCTCCTGCTGGATGACCTCCAGGGGCTCGCCCAGCTTCAGCAGCACATGGCTGCACAAGCCCAGGCTGGCCTCAAATTCCGGGTGGACGACTTCTCGGGCTCCCAACTGATAGAGCTGCTCAATGTCCTCTTCATGGGTGGCCCGCACCACCACATCCAGGTGGGGCGCCAGTTCCAGCGCCCGTTTCAGGCAAAGGCGCATGCTCAGGCGATCCGGCAGGGCGATCACCAGGGCGCGAGCTTGGGACAGACAAGCTTTCTCCAGCACCGGGGCGCTGGCGGCATTGCCGTAGAGATAGGGGATCCCGCGCGAGCGCAACTGTTGGATCACCCGTTCCGACTGGTCAATCACCAAAAGGGGATGGCGACGGGCTTCCAGGATGCGCACGATGTCTTGCCCCACCTGTCCATAGCCGCACACCACCACGTGCCCCTCTTGGGGAGCGTCGGGAGCCAGAGCGCGGGGCTGCTCGCTCCCTTCCAGCCAACGGGCCCAGAAGGGGATCCCTTGTAAGTTTGCCAGCAGTCGCGGCGCGCCCCTGAGCAGAAAGGGAGTGACGAGCAGGGTAACAGCGGTGGTGCTGACGATGAGCAAATAGAGTTGCCGCGACACCAGCCCCAGCGCCTGCCCTTCACTGGCCAAGACAAAGGAGAACTCGCCGATCTGCGAGAGGCCCAGCCCCACCAACACCGCTGAGGGGAGCGGGTAGCCGAACAGACCGGCCAAAGGGGCCACCAGGCAAAACTTGCCCACCATCACCAGCCCCACTAACCCTAGGATCAAGGGCAGGTGGGCGGCGATAAAGCTGGGATCGATGAGCATGCCAATGGCAGCAAAAAAGAGGGCGGCAAACACATCCCGCAAGGGCTCTACGTAAGCCAGGGTCTGGTCGGCGTATTCCACTTCTGAGATCATCAGCCCGGCGATAAAAGCCCCGATCTCACTGGAAATGCCCAGCCGCTCCGTCAACAGGGCAATCCCCACACAGAGGCTGATCACCCCCAGCAAAAACACTTCTTTGCTCTCCTGCTGCGCCAAAAGCCGCAGGAAAGCGGGCACCAGCCACATCCCGCCCACCACCGCCCCCAGCCCCACCAGGCCGATTTCTGCCAGCGCCTTGGCCAGGGATCCCGCCAGCTCCGGCAAAGGACAATCCAAAGCCGGCAACACCGCCAGCATCAGCCCTACCGCCAGATCCTGCACAATCAAGATCCCCAGCATGGCCTGAGCTTGGGGCGTGCCCATCTGGTTGGTCTCGATGAGGCTTTTGAGCACCACCGCCGTGGAAGACAGAGAGAGCACCGCCCCCAGGAAGATCCCCTGCACCGGCGTCAGCCAGCCGCTGGCCACCGCCAGCACCGCTGTGATCGCGATGGTCAGGCCGATCTGCAAGGCACCGCCGCCAATGGCGATCCCCCGCACCTGGCGCAATTCTTTGAGGGAAAACTCCACCCCCAAAGTAAATAGCAAAAAGGTCACCCCAAACTGGGCCAGGGTTTCCACCTGCACCAACTCCTTGATCCACCCCAGCCCCGCCGGCCCCACCAGGATCCCGGCCAGCAAATACCCCAGTAACACCGGCTGCCTCAACAGGGAGGCCAAAAATCCGCCCGCCGCCGCTGCCGCCAACACCGTCACAATGTCCAAAATCAGGCGAAAGTCTTCCTGCACCGAGACACCCCACCAGGAGTATGAACTTTTGTAGCCGATCCTGAGGATTCTTCCACGATACTGCTTTCTTCGGCCTTGCGGACAGACTGGGCCCAACCCAAAGCGCTGCAAACCGGCTCCCAAAGAGGATGCCGCGTCATTCAGCCTGGGTTGTTGGATAGCTAGAGGGGGAATCAGGAGAAATTTTTGTTAAAAGTTGCTGACAACACCCCAAAACCGTAGCTTATAATACAGAATGTAGACAGAAATCGTTCATCCTTTCGCCTGCCGTTTGGCTCATCGTGGGGCGAGATGGCGGCCAGAGGACGGAAGTAGGGAATTATCCCGAAGGAACGCGCCTCAAACCTTGTGACTGTCCAGGGGACATCCCAGGTCACTTCTCAACTCAGGAAGTGAAGTGGATACAGACCATTACATTTGGAGGCGAAAATCATGGAACTCTCTTACCGTGGCGTTGGTTACACCCACTCACCGGCGACGGTGACTGTTTCTCCGGGCAAAGTGGGGGGTCGCTATCGGGGGCTGGACTGGCGGTTCCGCCACCTGAGCAAGCCGGTGGTTTTGCCCACTAACCTGAACCTGCTCTATCGAGGCGTGGCCTATCGTACCGAGGCTGCGGCAGCGCCGGCTCCAGCCGCTCCGGTGATGGCAGCTGCTCCGGAGGCGGGCCGTTCCCATATTCTGGACGAGTTGGCTCGCCGCCTGATGATGGGTCATCAACGCGCGATTCGGATTCGGCAGCAAGCCATGTTGGTGCGCGGCACGGAGCAGGTTGGGCTGCACGTCAATGTGCGCAACTTCTGGAACCGCATCCAAGGAAAGGTGCATCCCACCTTCCGTCTCACCTATGACCGCAGCCGAGTCAGCATGAGCTGACTCACTTGTAGCTGTTGATGCTCTGGCACAAGCCTAAGGATCCCGGCCGGGATCCTTTTTTTTGGGTGCTGTTGACGATGGGGTAGCCCAGGGGAGTGTGGAAACAGGGATCCCAGTAGGCTGCAGGGGGCAGCCACCCTTGGGTCGAGCGGCTCGTGGTGGGTGGGATGGCTGCTAGGCCCGCCGGAGGGGGTGGGGGGATCCGACCCCCGCTGTCGTTTAGAGGGGCTCCCCGACCATGATCAAAGAGCTGGTGAGGCGTTCCAGGATGCGGGTGGTCGTGTCGCTGAAGGATAGGCTCCCGCTGGGGTTGCGCCGCCGAAAAGAGGGCAACACCACCAGGTCAAACCCTTGGGCCTCCTGCAAGAGGGCTTCGACGACATCGTCGCTGGCCAAGACCTTTACCTGGACAGGGCAGCTCAAGTCCGGCTGTTGGGCCAGGGACAAAAGCTGCGCCTCCAGCCACTGGCGATCGCTTTCGGGGGTGCTGGCGAGGCAGATGTGGAGCAAGGTAACCTCTCCCTGGTTGGCGGCAGCCAAGATCTCGGCTAAGCGCACTGCCCGAGCCGCCTGCGAGCGAAAGTTTTCCAGCGCCACCAGGATCCGCCGCAGCTTGTGAGAGGGCTGGAGCAGGCGCGCCACGGCAACCGGGCAATGGGCGGCCCAGAGGACGCTATTGATGACACTGCCGAAGAGGCGGGCCCGCAAGCGGGTGGGATCGCTCCAGCCCATGACGATGAGGCTGGCGTTCTGCTCACGGCTGGCGTGGTTGATCCCTTGGGCAACGTGACTGTCGATGCGGCTGAGGGGGGTAACTTCTACTCCCGAGGCCTGACAAAACTCCACTGCCCGCCGCAGCAGATCCTCGCCGTGTTCTAGAGAGTCCTGCAGCAAGGGAGAGTCCATGTGCAGGTGGCCGGTCGCCACCGCGAGGGGAACCACCCGCCCGCCCTCGTGCTTGGCCAGGAGGCAGGCCATCTCCAGCAGGTTTTCCTCGGTTTCGGGATTGGCCAGCGGCACCACGACCACGTAGGGCGGGGAAGGCGGCGCTGCAGAGGCGGGAGCGACCCCTGCGGCAGATGGAAGCCGACCCTGTTCCTCCTCCATAGCCATTTGCGTGGCCGCCCGACTGGTCAAAATTGGGCCCAGGGTGGCCGTAACCAACATCAACACCACCACGCTGTTGAGCACCTCTGCATTGAGCAACCCCACGCGGTACCCCACCAGGGTTGCCGCCAAGGTGGCCGCCACCTGGGGTAAGGAAAGCGACCACATCATCAGCTTTTGCGCCGGGGTGTAGTGGTAGAGCCACTGACAGAGTTGGGCGGCAGTGTATTTGCTCAGGGTCAACCCCAGCAGGATACTCAACATCAGCCAAAGGGAGCTGAGGGTTTGTAGAAAGGCGCGCAGGTCGAGCAACAGCCCTATATCCACAAAGAAGACGGGGATGAACAAGATGCTGCCGACAAAGACGATCTTTTCTTTGACAGAGCCCTCCCGCAGCACATCGTTCACGGCTAGCCCCGCCAGAAAGGCGCCGATGATCTTCTCTACCCCAATCCATTGCGCCCCCAGAGCTGCCACAAACAGAGCCAGCAGCACAAACAAAAATTGGTTGCCCTCTTCGCTGCCGGTTACACGAAAAAACCGCTGCCCCAGCCAGTCCACCCCAAACAGCACCGCAGCCGCATAGAGCAGCAGGGATCCCAGCAGCCGCACCAAGCTCCAGAGGGAAAACTCGCCGCCGTGGATGCCGACGCAGACCGCCAAGACCAGCAGCGCGGCAATGTCGGTGAAGATGGTGCCGCCGATGGTGACCAGCACCGCCTCGTTTTTCACCAGGCCATAGCGGCTGACGATGGGGTAGCCCAGGGGAGTGTGGGAGGCAAACAGGGATCCCAGCAGGATGGCGGCGTTCCAGCCGAAGCCAAATAGCCGCCCAATGGCAGTGCCCACGGTTAGAGGGATGGCAAAGGTCAACACGCCAAAGGTGGCGGAGCGGTTGCGGGTCTGCCGAAATTGCTCCAGGTCGATCTCCAGCCCGGCCACAAACAGCAGGTAGACCACGCCGATATCCGAGAGCAACTGCACCGTCGGCAGCTTTGAGCTCAGCAGGTTCAGCCCCTGCGGCCCCAGGGCGATCCCCGCCGCCAAAAGGCCCACCAGCCCCGGCAGGCGCAGCCGCTCAAAGAGCAGCGGCACCACCAGGATCACCCCCAGCAGTAGAGCAAACGAGAGGATAGGCTCCTCTTGCAAAAGTGAGCGTATGGCCTCCATCGGCCAGGCCCCTGGCTGGACGTCTCCCTAATTATGGAAGCAATCCTCCCAACTAGCCACGGGGAGACCTCGCCCGCCTCAACCCTCCCTTTCCAGGCTGGGAAAGTCCCTGCTGGCGATCCCGACTTCAGCAGCTTGGGATCCCCCCCATTCCCAGAACTGGGCGAGCCTTAGAGAAACTGGTGGCTTTCCGGCTGCAACACCACCTCGTTGGGCACGGCATTGGCAGGCAGCGTGAGGACAAAGCGAATGGCCTCGGCAGCCGTGGTGGGGCTGAGCATTTTGTCCCGCTGCACCTTGAGGCTGATGGGATCCCAGAAGGGCGAGTCAATGCCGCCAAAGTAAAACAGGGTAAAGCGCACCCCAAAGCGCTTCAGCTCATCGGCCATGCACTTGCTAAAGCCGACCACGCCAAATTTGGCGGCACAGTAAGCTGCAGCCATAGCCATAGGGTGACGCCCAAGAATGCCGGGGAAGTTGAGGATGTGGCCGGATTTTTGCTCCCGCATGGCGTTGGCCGCCAGTTGGCTGGTGTAGAAGCTGCCCTTGAGGTTGACCTCCAGCATCTGCTCCAGGTCGGCAGGGGTAATTTGCGGGGCAGGCTTGAGGATCCCAGCCCCCGCCAGGTTGATCAACACGTCGATCCGCCCGTGCCTTTGTAGGGTTTGGTTGACAAGGGCCTCGACCTGGCTGTAGTCCGTCACATCGGCAGGGATCCCCAGCCCGGAGGCAGCCCCCAGGGACACCGCTTTCTCCGCCAAGGTGGAAAGGGGATCCTCTCGCCGCGCCGCCAGCACCAGATGGGCTCCGGCCTGGGCCAACAGAGGCACAAGGGCGCTGCCAATACCCCCTGTGGCCCCTGTAATCAGAACAACCGCCTGGGACAATGAGGAAGACACGTTACGTTTTTTAAACTCTTCC
>NZ_JANSJH010000061.1:0-16230 GCF_047462495.1 Synechococcus sp. H55.2
AGGGAGAGGGGCCGGGGGTGGTCGCGTGAGCGCTTCAGGAGTGTCTGAAATAAACAGACGTTCAAGACTTGTCGCCCCTGGGATCCAGCTTAACCTCTGCACTTTTCCAGCTCAGCTTGGAGTTGAGGTAGAAGTTCCAGAATACAACAATGCCGATCGCAATTAGGTTGGCCAACAGATAATGAATGCCCAAGCGCTCGCTTAGCAAGATCACCAGTGAAGAGTTAAGAAACAAGCCGATCAAGCAGATGACATTAAACTTTACCAGCCGCTTCAGGCGATTCAAGAGACCCGGCTGCAATCGGGTAACATGGCGAAATGTCCACAGATCGTTCCACAGGAAGTTATTGAGAATGGCCACTTCCGAAGCGATCAGCTTACTCGTGATGAGATCCCATCCTAAGTTGTCCGGATCGTGTAACAAATAGAGCAAAACCATGTCCACCACAGTGCCTGACAGGCCGACTGTGCTGAAGCGCAAAAAGGATCCCACCTGTCCTAGCGAGAAGCGCAGGTGGATGAGATGGTGGAGATACTGAAGACAGGTTTGCAGTTGAATTTTGCTCTCGCCGTTTTGGCGCTCCTGAAAGATGTAGCCGACTTCAGCAATGGTTGTCACCCGGCCCCGTGCCAGCACCTCGATCAGCAGTTTGTAACCCTTGGGGCTGAGCGGGATCCCGGCAATAGCCTGGCGTCTGAGGAGGAACAACCCGCTGAGAGGATCCGACACCCGCCTGAAAACCCCTGGCAGCAAAACCAGCCCGATTGCTTGAGCTCCCCGAGAGACGAGGCGCCGGCCCAAGTTCCAGTGGCTCACCCCCCCCGACTCCACGTAGCGGCTGCCCACCACCAAATCTGCCCCTCTCTGCATGAGCGGCCACAGTTTGAGGACGATCTCCGGCGGATGCTGCAGATCCCCATCCATCACCCCCAGCACCTCGCCGCGAGCAGCTTGCCATCCCCGCAATACGGCTGTGGCCAAGCCCCGTTCCCCCTGGCGGCAGATAACTTTGAGTTGGGGAAACTCCTCTTGCAATTCCTGGGCCAACTTGGCAGTGTAATCTGGGCTGTTGTCATCCACCACGATCAGCTCATAGGCTCCGGGTAGAATCGCGTCGAGGTGGGCGCACAACTGGCGAATCAAGCTGCCAATGCTGGAAGCTTCGTTGTAGGTGGGAATGACCAACGAAAGTTGAACAGGGCTGGGGTGGGATAGAGATGGGATCTGAATGGGAACTCCAGAAGCTTTGGGATGGGTAGATGAAGCAGGAGCTACATGGGGCATAAAGACTCTGTCCCGCTGACGCGAACAGGAGGCCATCCAAAAAACAATGGCAGGGGATCCCAACTCTGGGCCGTCTTGACTTGATCCGCAATTAATCCCTTATCCTACCGATGGATCAGCTTCAGGACTAGACCTTTCTCTACCTACCCAGCGATTCGCAAGGGTGCGCTCGGCTGAGAGGAGCCGGTGGGCGGGGGCATCGACATCGGCATTTGTGCCTGGTCAGGCTCCGGCAGCGAGGGGGCAGGGGTGACGCTGGGATAGGGGATGCGCTCGTGGTTGGATTCCCGCCACACCTCTACAAAAGCGTCTGCCACCACCTCCAAATCCTGAAGCGTCAGGCCGCTATCGACCAGTTGGCCATCCTGCCAACGGGCCTGGGCAATTTTGCGGACAACAGCCTTGGCCCGCTCAACCACCTCAGGGCCAAAGCCGTCGCTCAGGGTCATGCTGCGCAGGGCCGCCTCACAAGCATCGGCAAGCATTACCACCCCTGTCTCCTTGCTCTGGGGGATGGGGCCATCGTAGCGGAACAGCTCCTCGGGCACCGACTGATCCCCGGCTTTCATCTGGGCTTGATGGTAAAAGTAAGCAATCAGGATCGTCCCCTGGTGCTCAGGGATAAAAGCTTGGACAGCGGTGGGCAGATTGTATTGCTTGGCTAGGCGCAGCCCATCGCTGACGTGGGCCTTGATGATCTGGGCGCTGCGATAGGGATCGTCCAGTTGCGTATGAGGGTTGAGGCCGCCCATCTGGTTTTCGATGAAGTAGCGGGCCTGCAGCATTTTGCCGATGTCGTGGTAGAGGGTGCCGGTGCGCACCAGCTCCACGTTAAGGTTCAGCTTCTGGGCAGCTCGTTCCGCCAAGGTGGCTACAAACAGGGTGTGCTGGAAGGTGCCGGGGGCTTCTGCCGCCAGCCGTCGCAGCAGGGTGCGGTTGGGGTTGCTCAACTCGATGAGGCGAATGGGGGTGGCCAGGTCGAACAAGCGCTCCAGGTAGGGGCTGGCTCCCAGCGCCACAATGCTCCACCCCAGCGTGATCCCTCCCCCCAAGGCCATCGCCAATAGGTCGATGCCGCCAGTTGTGGTCAAGCTAACAGCCGCATAGGTGAGCATCTGCACCGCCGCCGCCCCTCCTCCCAACAAGGCCAACTCTTCCCGAGAGCGGGAGCGCCCGGCCAGGGCGCAGGCCACCACACTGCCGGAAAGCAAGGGTGCGAAGGTGAGCAGATTGGCAGAGGAGACCAACGGCAAAAGTAACGCCTGGCCCACCACCACCACCAGGCCCAGCCCTGCCCCGTAAAAACTGCCCAGCAACAGCCCCACCGCCGGCAAGGAGCTGAACTCCAGCTTGAACAAAGTTGCCACAAGCGGAGCAGTCAGGGAAACCATCAGGATCAACACCCGATCCCGGCGGCGCAATCCCGGCTGCAAGCGTTGCTGCAAGGGGACGAAAATGGCCAAGCCCAAGCCCATGACGCCAGCCACCCCCACCAGGCCCCAGACGTTGATCCTGCGCTGGGTAAAACCAAAGTGATCCAAAATCAAAAAGATCTCGGGGGTGATGATCTGATCTGCTCGCACAATCACCTGGTTTTCCGCAACCGAGATCAGGACGGGCTCAACTTTTTCCAGCTCGGCGCGAATGCGCTGCTCGGTGCGCTGGGGATCCACCTCCACGTTGGGAACAAGCACCTGCTGCAGCCACTGATAGACCAGCGCCTGTAGCTCCTGCCGCTGGGCGGCACTGCCTGGAAAGGCCAGCTCGTCCAGTTGGGCTTGGATCCCTTCAGCGCGCACCTCGCGGGGCAGGCCATCCACAATGCCTATCTTCTGCAGGCGCTCCAAGACCCGCCGGCTCAGTCCCTGGAGCTGCTTCCACTCAGTCTCTGTTAAGTTGAGAACCGTGGCCGGGACAGGGAGGGTGAGCTGCTCCAGAGCCGCCAGAGCCCCTTGGTAGCGCTGTTGTGCCGCTTCCACCTGGGCAATTAACTGGGTATAGGGATCCGTGGCCGCCGTCTGAGTGGCCGCCCCATCCAACCAGGCCCGCTGCCAAACCTCGACCAGCTCTTGCCGGGCCCGCTGCTCTGGAAAAAGCGGCTCCAGACGTCCAGCAACCTCTTCCGACAGAGATTGAGTGGCTGCACGGGTGCGGATGGCCTCTTGTCGGACACGAGCCTGAAGGAGTTCCCACTCTTCTGGGGCAAGCTGGCGCAGGTAGATCTGCGTTGGCAGAGATAGCAATTGGACAGAAACATAGGGCAGAGAACCTGCCTCTTGTCGGATGGCCTCCACCGCTGCCAGGAGAGCCTCCAGATTTTGCCGCATGCTCTCGTTGGCGGTGCTGTTGATTTTGAGGGCTTGCACCACGCGCCGTCGCGCCTCGGCCTGCCGGGCCTGGGTAGCCTCCACATCTTCGATCTCTGCCGCAGCAGGAGCGAGGAAGGTTTGCGGGGAGCGGCTGCCGACGGTCAGTTGCGGCTCGTTGTAGTAGCGGATCCCGTGAACAGCAGTGAGGGAGAGAAGCGCTAGGGCATAGCCGGCAACCCGCTCCGGCAGGGGGGGCCTGCTCTTGCGAGGAGAGGCTGCCTGGCGTCGCCGAGTCCAGTGTTCCACGATGGGGCTGAGCAGGTTTTTCATGCGATTTGCCTGGCAGCGTCTTTCTCTTTTCTATCCCCTTTTGCCCCCCTAGCCCAGGAGATAGCCTAGTCGCCAATGGTAATCTGCCCGATCATGCCCGCTTCGGCGTGGCCGGGAATGGTACAGACCAAAGAATAAACTCCAGATTTCAGGGGAATAAACTGCCACTCCACTGCCGCACCTGGCTTCAGCTCCAGTTCTCGGATCTGGCCCTTGATTTCCACACCGGCCACTTCCAACTTGCGAGTCCAAACGGCATCGGCAAAATCTTTGGCGCTGAAATAGTGCTTCAACTGGCTGGGGTTGCTCAAGTGCAAACGGTAGAGGTTGCCGTTGCGAAAAAAGAGCTCCTTGGGCACAAACACCAACTGGTTATCGGCAGTACCTAACTCGACAGCTTTGTCCTGGGGCGTTTGCCGCGACAGATCCCGCGCCCAGGCCGGATGCGGGATCCCGCCGATCGACATCCCCAGACAGAGGCTCAATATCAGGAGATAACGCAACCCACGCAACATAACCCCAACATGGAAACTCGGCCTGAAAACCCAAGATAGCAGCTCAAGCGGGAGTGAAGAGATCTGCGCCTTGGCAGAGCTGCACCGTCGGGACTGGCCCGCCCACTTCCAGTCGTTCCATCGCCACAGCGGCAACGTAGCCCTCGGCAACCCGCAGGGGCAGGGTCAGCCAGCAGGGATCCCCGGCCCCGGCCCTGGCTCCGGCCAGCCCCACGCCCATGGCTTTCAGGAGAGCTTCTTTCTGCGTCCACAGCTCCAGGAAAACCCTCTCCCGCTCTGCCGGTGGACAGGCCAACAGACGAGCCTGCTCGGCGGCGGAAAAATAGCGTCGGGCAATGCGTTGCCAGCGGGGCACGGGTCGGATCCGCTCCAAGTCCACGCCAATTCGACGCTGCAACGTCAAGCCAACCAGGATCCACTCGTGGGAGTGGCTGAGGTTGAACTGCAGCGGTAGGGGTGGATCCCGCCAATAGGGCTTGCCGGTGGAGCTGTGGTCGAGGGGGATCGCCCGGGGCGGAATGCCGCTGTAGCGGCTGAGCAAGCTGCGCAACCCAAGACGACCGGCCAGAAAGCGGCACCGATCCGCCGGCAGTTGTAAACGCTCTGCCCGCCGGCATTCCCCAGGAGAAAGCATGTCGAGCTGGGGAAGCAACTGCTCCAACGGGGGTACGCTCCACAGCCAAAGGTGCGCCTCCCACTTCCCCGGTAACGGCTGCAGGGATCCCGCCGGGGAAGCTGCTCTCTCGTTGCAGTTGGGTATGGACAGTCCTAGAGAATAAGGATGCGGTAACATGACCTTGAATTGGTGGGGTTGGCAACACCCCCTAAACAGTACACCCCTTCCTGCAGGCGCCCGCGAGGCTCGGCCCGACCTGATGTCCTCTTTCCACTATCCACCCCGCCCAGACCGTGTCCGCGCCGCTCGTCAGCAGGCCATTCGCCAGGGGATCCTCTGGCTGTTGTTGGGATTCACGGCTGTGTTGGCGGGCTCTGCCGGTGCCTTCTTGGCTGTGATGTTGCCCCGTCCGGTGATCCCCACTTCCCTCACTCCCAGCGAACAAGAAGCCTTCCGTCCGGATGCTTTGCGGGCTGCCGCTCTGGATCGCTCCTTGCACATTCTCATCCTCGGCACCGACAACCCGGATCCCACCCTGCCCTTGTCCACAGAACGGGAGCGTCTCAACACCCGCACCGACACCATCCTCTTGGCCCGTTTTGATCCACAGGCGCAGCGGATCACTGTCCTATCCATCCCTCGCGATACCCGCGTGCGCTTGCCTGGCTTTGGTGTAACCAAGATCAATGCGGCCAACTTGGCAGGGGGCCCGGCGCTGGTGGCCCAGGTGGTCAGCACCTTGCTGGGCGGGATCCCGATTGACCGCTATGTTCGCCTCAATACCGAGGCCCTGGAAGCTTTGATTGACGCAGTGGGGGGTGTGGAGGTCTATGTGCCGGAGCCCATGCACTATGTGGATCACACGCAGCAGTTGTTTATTAACCTAGAGCCTGGCTGGCACCGCCTCAACGGCGAACAAGCCCATCACTTTGCCCGCTTCCGCCGCGACCACCTGGGCTTGGGAGATATCGGTCGGGTACAACGGCAACAGGAGCTGCTGCGGGCCCTGAGCCGGGAACTGCTCTCCCCTGCCGTCTGGCCGCGCATCCCGAAGGTTTTGCAGGTCGTCCGCACCCACCTGGAGACCAACCTCACCTGGGAAGAGGTTCTGAGCTTGGCCAAGTTCGTCCTCACCTCTGGGGACGATCGCATCGACCTGGTGCTGTTGCCGGGCCGCTTCAGCCAGCCGGGAGAGTTTGCCACCAGCTACTGGCTGCCAGATTTGGCCGGGATCCGCCGCCTGGCCGTGACCCACTTTGGCCTGGAGGCGGAAGTAGCTCCCATCTCGCCGCACCGCCTGCGCATAGCTGTGCAAAATGCTACCGGAAAGCCGGGGATGGCCCGCCGCATGGTGCAAGAACTGGTTCGACAGGGCTATACCCAGGTTTTTGCCGTCGAAGACAGCCCCCAGGTGTTGCCGCACACGGAGATCCTCGCCCAAAGCGGGGATCGGGAAGGAGCCAAGCAGGTTCGCGCTGCCCTTGGCCTGGGAGAGCTGCGGGTGGAATCCACCGGCGTTCTCAACTCCGACATCACCATTCGCGTTGGGCAAGATTGGGCCCACCAGCTTACCCTTGATATCGACCAGGCGCAGAGTCCGGCCAGAGGGGCTCAGCTCTAGAGCCGGTTCGGTTGCGGGTGCGGATTTCTGGAAAAAGTTCAGCTTGTCGGGGCCTTTGCTACCTCTGTAGATTGGCACTGAGCTTGTTGAAGTGCCGAGCCATCTATGACTGTGCTGGAACAGGGATCCATCACCATCCACACCGAGAACATTTTCCCCATCATCAAGCAGTCTCTCTATTCGGATCGGGAGATTTTTTTGCGGGAGCTGATCTCCAATGCTGCCGATGCCATTGCCAAGCTCAAGATGGCCAAACTGGCCGGCGAAGTGGCGGATCCCCCGGAGCCGGAGATCGTGATCGCGCTCAACAAAGAGGCCAAGACCCTCTCGGTCAGCGACACCGGCATCGGTATGACTGCCGAAGAGGTAAAAAAGTACATCAACCAGGTGGCCTTTTCCAGCGCTGAGGAGTTCCTTCAAAAGTACAAAAGCAAAGAGGCAGAACAGGCGATCATCGGCCACTTTGGCCTGGGATTCTATTCCTCTTTTATGGTGGCGCAGCGGGTGGAGATCGACACCCTTTCCTATCAGCCCGGCAGCACGCCTGTGCAGTGGTCTTGCGACGGCAGCCCAACTTTTACCCTTTCCGATTCGCAGCGCTCCGCCATCGGCACCACCGTCACCCTTTACCTCAGCCCGGATAGCGAGGAGTATCTGGAGCCAAGCCGCATCCGCGAATTGGTGCGCAAATACTGCGACTTCATTCCCGTCCCTATTAAACTCAACGGAGAAGTCATCAATCGCCAGAAGCCCCTCTGGAAGATTCCTCCCTCTGAGCTCAAGGATGAGGATTACCTAGAGTTTTACCGCTACCTCTATCCCTTCCAAGAGGATCCCCACTTCTGGGTACACATCAACACGGATTATCCCTTCATCGTGCAAGGGATCCTCTACTTCCCCAAGTTGCGCCCGGATATCGATCCCACCAAGGGCCAGGTCAAGCTATTTTGCAACCAGGTTTTTGTCCAGGATAACTGCGAAGAAGTCATTCCCAAATTCCTCCTGCCTCTGCGCGGTGCCATCGACAGCCCAGATATTCCCCTCAACGTCTCCCGCAGCTTCCTGCAAAATGATCGCACCGTCAGGCGCATCGGGGATCACATCGCCAAAAAGGTGGCGGATCGCCTCAACGAGCTTTACAAAGAAGACTATGAAAAATATGTCAAGGTCTGGCCCGATATCAGCCTCTTCATGAAGTTTGGGGCGATGAACAACGACAAGTTCTTCGCCCAGATTAAAGACATTCTCATCTTCCGAGTGGCCGGATCCCCTGCCGATAAACCGGAGTACGTGACCCTCAAAGCATACCTGGAGCGCACGCGGGAAAAGCAAAACAAGCGGGTTTACTACGCCACCGACGAAGCAGCCCAGAGCGCCTACATCGACCTGCACCGCTCCCAGGGCCTGGAGGTCATCATGCTGGATAGCTGGATCGACAGCCATTTCAGCAGCTTCCTGGAGCGGGAGTATCGGGAAGAAGGGATCCAATTTAAGCGGGTGGATTCCGAGCTGGACGAGACGCTGATCCAGAAAGACAAAGCTGCCGATCTCGTCGATCCCATCACACAAAAAACCCGCAGCGAAAAGCTGGTGGATCTGTTCCGTCAGGCTTTGGGCAAAGAGAAGCTGCAGATCAAAGCCGAGGCCCTCAAGTCTGAGTCGGTTCCGGCCATGATCCTGCTGCCGGAGGCGCTGCGGCGCCTGCAGGAGCTCAATGCCATCCTGCAACAAAAGCCCATGGAGTTTCTGGAAGAACACACCCTGGTGCTCAACACCGCCCACCCCTTGATCCAAAACCTGCAGGCTCTGGCCGAGGAGGGGCGGGATCCAGAGCTGGTCAACCTTATCTGCAACCACATCTACGATCTGGCGCTGATTACCCAGAAAAGCTTTGACCCCGCAGCCGCACGGGCCTTTGTGCAGCGTTCCAATGAGGTGCTCACCCGTCTAACCCGCCGTCAGTAGGCGGCACTCTCCAAAGTTACCCCCGGCTGCAGCGCCTCTGCTCCACCGGGCAGAGAGGGACGGGAGGCCGCTCCATTGTTGCCGGCGCTGTTGCTCCCTTGCAAGAGGGGAGCCACTTGGCGCATCAGGGTGGCCATCTCCAGGGCACTCATGGCGTATTCCCAGCCTTTGTTGTTCTTGATCCCGGCCCGCTCCAGCGCCTGCTGCAGAGTATCGGCGGTGAGGATCCCGAAAATGACTGGCACGCCGGTGCGAAAACTCGCTGCCGCGATCCCCTTGGCCACCTCTGCCGCCACATAGTCGAAGTGAGGGGTTTGGCCGCGAATTACTGCCCCCAGGCAGATGATGGCATCGTAACGGCGGGACTGGGCCAGTTGGTGGGCTACCACAGGCACCTCAAAGCTGCCCGGCACCCAGTAGTAGTCCACCTGCTTGCTCTCCGGGCCGACATCCACACCATGCCGCTTCAGCCCGTCCTGGCACCCCTCCAACAATTTGCCGGCAATCAAGTCGTTAAACCGACTGATAACAATCGCCAGACGCAGATCCGCCGTCTGAACAAAGTTGCCCTCGTAAACTGCCATCTACACTGCTCCAGACCTGAAAGACAAGCGGGTCGACCAACACGGCAAAACCGCGCTTTCCCATCCTAGTTCACTCCCCTACCTCAAGCTCCGTCAAAGGACGGGGGACAGGGGTTTGCCTTTCCCCGGGGAGATCTCGCCAAAACGCATAGATCAGGGCTTATGATTTAGTAGTGAACCTTTAGTTTTTCCTAATTGTCCATGAAGGCCATTACCTTGCACCAACTGCAAATCTTCGAGGTTGCTGCTCGTCACCTGAGCTTTACCCGGGCTGCCGAAGAGCTTTACCTGACCCAGCCCACGATTTCCATGCAGATCAAGCAATTGAGCAAAGCCGTGGGGTTGCCGCTGTTTGAGCAGGTGGGCAAGCGGCTGTATCTCACCGAAGCGGGGCAAGCTTTACACCAAACCTGCGACAAAATTTTCGAACAATTGAATCAATTCGAGATGACCCTTGCCGACCTGAAGGGGTTAAAACAGGGACGGCTGAGCATTGGGGTGGTCACCACCGCCAAATACTTTATTCCTCGTCTTCTGGGGCCATTCTGTCAGCAGTATCCCGGTATCGACGTCGCCCTTAAAGTAATCAACCGCCAGCAGGTTTTGGAGCGGCTCGGCCACAACATGGACGATCTCTACGTGATGGGGATGCCGCCGGAAGATTTGGATGTGGTGGCGCAACCTTTTCTGGAAAACTCTTTGGTGGTTATGGCCCCCATTCATCATCCGCTGGTGGGCCAAAAGCGGATCCCTCTGGCGCGCATTGCCCAAGAACCCTTCTTGGCCCGCGAACCCGGATCTGGAACGCGCATGGCGGTGGAGCGGCTTTTTGACAAACACAACTTGAAGTTAAATATTCGCATGGAGATAGGCAGCAGCGAAGCCATTCGCCAAGGCATTGTTGGTGGACTGGGCATTTCGGTTTTGTCTCAGCATGTGTTGGCTTTGGGGGGATGGCAACATCATCTGGCTATTTTAGATGTGGAAGAGTTCCCCATTCGGGGGTTTTGGTATTTGGTCTATTTGCGCTCCAAGCGCCTTTCGGTGGTGGCCAAAGCTTTTGCCGACTTTCTGCTTTCACAAGTTTCTCAAATGGATTTGGACTTTGTGGCTAAAGATCAGCACAAACCCAATTCCAATCCCAGTCTGGATCCGCTTTCTGGCAAAGAGGCCGAACCATAGCCGAAACCTCTTGTTGCAACTCCGGAACGCCTTCAAGGTCACGGGTAAAAAATACTCGCAAAAAGGCCAGGTAAGCCCGCGCCCACTGGTCCTCGGGATCCAGCTCGACAATTTGTTGAAAATGCCGCTGGGCTGCTTGTGGCTGCAGCAGCACTGCCAACATGAGGCCCAGTTGGTAGTGGCTTTGGATTTGCCGGTTCACTCGACCCTGGGCAGCGGCCTGTTGCCATTGCCCCTCTAGCAATTGGCGTGTCAGGGTGCGATCGGGATCCGTCAGAAAAGTCGGGTATTGCAGGGTTGTCCAGGCATTGAGGTAAAGGGAGAGAGTTTGCAGATCCCCAGCAGCAGCAGCTCTGGCCGCCTCTTGGAGAGGAAACAAGGGATCCATCAAAAAAAGGGATCCCTCCTTTTGGAAGCTGAACAGGAATCCTCTCCAGGGCTGGTGGAGGGCATGGCGGATCCCATTGGGCAACTGCCAATCCAGGTGGAGAAAGCTCCCCTTCGAGAAGTCGGCTGTGGGCAGCGTCAGGATCTCTTCCACCAGCCAGACACCCGTTGAGCTGAGCTGCAGGCGGTTCTGCCCCACCACCCAGGCGCGCTCGGCCAACACCTGCCCTTGGGAATCTTCCAGCCACGCCCAGGCCAGGGTTTGGGCCAACTCCTGAGCCGGGCCTTGCCAGCGCAGCCGCCAGGCCGGGATCCCCAGCTCCGACAGCGCCTCAACCTCCACCAACTCCACCTCCCCAGCTTCAAGAGGCGACTCCTGCACCGTCACCCGTGGCCGGCGGGGAAAATAAGTCTGCAGCCGACCCACGCTGGGCAACTCTACCCCAGGTTCTTGTCGCCAGTCCGGGCTGCTGCGCAGGTGCTGCCGGATCTGCTCCTTGGCCGGGCCGTAGGGGCCGACAATTCCCTGTTCCCCCGCAGCATCTACAAACCCGTCCAGCAAGGATAGCTCCAGTTCCGGCCAGGGGGTTTGCCCGGCAGCGCGGAACGTGACCGGCCAGCGCTGGAGAGCCGCCAAGTAAGTCAGCGTTTCCGAAGAAATGAGCTCGGTGTTGGGAAGAACGCCCAAGGTGGTGGTTAAACCCGGCTGGAGCAACGTCTCAATCCACTGGGTCAGCTCCTGGGCGGGGCGCTGCCCCTGCCACTGCATCGGGATCCCCCTCCAGAGAGGGGCCACGCCTGGGGTGAGGGGCCGACCCAAGCTGGCCAAGGCCAAGCAGCCCAGAACCAGCCCCGCGCAGGCTCCCCTTTGCAAAGCCCACCCGCCCCAGCGCTCCCCCAGCCACCGATAAGCTTTTTGCATCCCACCTGCCGACAACACCGCCAAAAGGGGCAACAGGGGTAGGGTAAAGCGCACATCTTTAATATCCACCACGGTGTAGAGAAGATAGCCCGAACTGTAGGCGGCCCACAGGACTGCCTCTCGCCGGTCCAGGGATCCCAGCAGCGTCAGCAGCGGCAAGGGGCACAAAAAAGGGCTCATCTGCAGGGGCAACCAGCGCAAGTAGGCAGTCCACCAACACAGGGATCCAGCCCCACAGGTGACGTAGTAGTGGGCAGTACTGGCATAGCCCCACCCATTGCTGAGCACAAACAGCCAGTTGGCTCCGTACCAAGGCCAACACAGCAGCAGCGTCACAGCCAGGCCCAACCCCATCTGGGCCACAGGGATCCCTTTTTGCCACCCCACCGCTTTTCTGCTGCGCCAGAAAGCCTGACCTGCAGCCCCCACCAGAGGCAGCAGCAAAAACAGCACCCCTGTCCACTTGGTCAGCAGCACCGCCGCCACCCCCGCCCCCACCCCCGTCGCCCCCCGCCAGGACGGCTCCTCCGCATAGGCCCACAGCGCGCAAAAAGCCAGCGTCACCGCCACCACCAGCGGCAGCTCCAGCATGTAAACATGAGCCAAAGCCGTGATCCCCGGATAAAGGAGTACCAGCGCCGCCGCCAGCCAGCCCACTTCCCAAGAGCGATAGACCCGCCGCCCCAGCCGCTGGGTTGCCAGGATCAGAACCCCCAGCAACACCCAATTGAGCAATTGCCCGTCAGCACGGCCGAACGGATGCAGAGCTGCCAACGGGATCCCCAGCCAGTAGGCCAAAGGCGGGTAGCGCTGGTTAAGGTGGAGCAACTGCTGCCACCAGATCTTTTCCCAGCGAAACCGCCCCAGGTGAAGCCCAAACGCCTGCGCCTGCAGCAGATGCTGCGCCTCATCCCAGGCCGGCGGCAAGGGATCCGTCCAATTCCAAATCACCAGCAGCAGCAGCGCCGCCATCCCCAGCCCGGCCCAGGCCTTGAAAAAAGGGATCCCCAACCGCCCTCTTTCCCCCGCTAGCCGGCTGGATGCCCTCTCCATCGCCACCTCACCTTAGCCCTGCTCCCCAACGCTACACTCAACTTGGGCTGCCCTCAGAGATCTAGAGACATCTTGGCCCCGCGATCGACAAAATTACCCCGCCTTCCCATGACCGCTTCACTCGCTGGCCCCACAGGCGTCTGGATCCTCCCCGATCAACTCCATCCCCAGCAATCCGCCCTCGCCTCCCTCTCCGCCCTACCCCCTCGCTGCGTTCCCATCATCCTCATCGAATCCCACACCTGGGCCAGCTCCCGCAACCACCATCAGCAGAAATTGGTGCTGGTGTGGTCGGCCATGCGCCACTTTGCCCAAGAACTGCAACAGCGGGGCTACCCGGTCACCTATGTGGAAGCCGACGGCTATGCCGAGCCCCTGCAAACCTGGGCCAAGCAACAGCAACTGCGGCAAATCCGCCTCATGCAGCCCGCCGATATTCCCGTCCGGGATGAGGTAGAAAAGCTGCGGTCTGCCCTCCCCTGCCCCCTCCTGATCCTGGAAAACAACCACTTCCTCTGGACAGCTCGCCAATTTATCGACTGGGCCACAGGCCGCAAGCGCCTGCTCCTGGAAGACTTTTACCGCGAAGGGCGCAAACGCTTCCGCATCTTCATGGACGGCTCCCAGCCCCTCGGCGGGCGCTGGAACTACGACCGGGAAAACCGGCAGCCTCCCCAGCCTGGCCGGCGCTACCCGCCGCCTCTGACGTTTCCTCCCGACGCCATCACCCAGGCCGTGATCACAAAAGTCAAGCACCATTACGGCCATCACTTCGGATCTTTAGAGGGATTTGGCTGGGCTGTCACCCGTGCCCAAGCCCTGCAAGTGCTCGAAGACTTTATCCGGCACCGCCTGCCCCACTTCGGCCCCTGGCAAGACGCCATGCAAACCGGCGAGGACTTCCTCTACCACTCCCTGCTGTCCCCTTACCTCAACTTGGGCCTGCTCACCCCCCATGAAGTCATCGCCGCCGCCGCACAGGCCTACCATCGCGGCGGGATCCCTCTCCCTTCGGCGGAAGGCTTCATCCGCCAGATCCTGGGCTGGCGGGAATACCTGCGCGGCTTCTACGAATACCAAATGCCCCAGGGCTATGCCCAGAAGAACTTCTTTGGCCACTACCGCCCCCTGCCGGACTTTTTTTGGACGGGCGAAACCGACATGGCCTGTCTGCGGCACACCCTAGGGCAAATTCGCCGCCATGGCTATGCCCACCACATCCAGCGACTGATGGTTCTCAGCAACTTTGCCCTCATCAGCGGTATCCAACCCCAAGCGGTGGAAGCGTGGTTTCACGACGTGTTCATCGACAGCTATGACTGGGTGATGCAGCCCAACGTCATCGGCATGGGCCTTTTCGCCGACGGGGGCATGCTCTCCACCAAACCCTACGCGGCCTCCGCCCAGTACATCCGCAAAATGAGTGACTACTGCCGCCATTGCCGCTACAATCCCAGCGAAAAGATGGGCGAACGGGCCTGTCCCTTTAACACGTTTTACTGGGACTTCCTGTTGCGTCAGCACTCCCTCCTAACTCCTTTGGGCAGGATGAAATGGGTACTGGCCCATCTGGATCGCATGGAACCAGAGCTAAAAGCCCAAATCCAGGCGCAAGCCGCCGCCTGGTGGGATCCCTGGCCATCTATGCCCAACGAACAGAGTTCATCTCAGCTGCAATCTGTCTGAGTCTAAATGGGTATCCGAAGGTATCCGGTAAAATTGAGGCACCCCCTCTCCACCTGTCGCTTTGTCGAGGATCACCAGCCATGAAATGTCCCCGCTGCAGCAAACAAGAAATCCGGGTTTTGGAATCTCGTTCGGCAGAAGGCGGCCAGAGTGTGCGGCGGCGGCGAGAATGCATGTCCTGCGGCTACCGCTTCACCACCTACGAACGCATCGAGTTCATGCCCATCATGGTCATCAAACGGGATGGATCCCGCGAAAGCTTCAATCGCAACAAGATCCTGCAGGGGGTGATGCGCGCCTGCCAAAAAACCCCCGTCACCGTCAGACAGATGGAAGAGCTGGTCAACGAGATCGAAGAAAAACTGCAATTGGAAGATGCCCAAGAGGTAACCACTCTGCGCATCGGCGAGATGGTGCTGGAGCGCCTGCAACACCTGAGCGAGGTGGCCTATGTACGCTTTGCCTCCGTCTACCGCCAGTTTCAGGGTATAAAAGACTTCGTCAACGAGCTGGAACAGTTGGAGCCACCTCTTCGACAGAAGCTGGAGCGGCTGCTGCGGGACTCTTCCGCCTCAGATTCCGAATCCCCAAGTTCCCCAGACTTGGTGGGGGGATATTCTTGACAGACTTCCCGTAGCCAAAGCCAGAGACTTCGCGGCGCTTCTCGGTAACTCAGGAACGATAGCCGCCAACAAGCCCAGGCGATCCCCTGGGTCAGCGAGAAAAGGGCGCTTATGGGTGAGAAAAATTGCTGTAAGAGGTCGCCCATTGCAAAGGCTTAGCGGTATGCTTGGGGTAGCAATCGCTGCTCACACTAACCCTAGCGCTGCACATCCTCAGACTATCGATGTTCAGCACTACCCCTAAAGAGCCCCCGTGTGTCTCAGCCCTCTGTCTTTTCAAGTCAATCCCAACTTATGCAATACGATTTTCGGGGTTCTACCCCCTCTGGCACTCGCAACGGCAACCTCGGTGGTTTGCCTCGCAGCGGCTTTCGCTCCCCTGCCCCAAGAGAGACGGGGCCAGGAGTCGTACCGATGCAAGCATATCAACAAGTGGCCGAAGAGTTGGAGGCCGCCCGTCAGCAGGTGAGTCGGCTCTCCTCCGAAAACCAGCGCCTGCGCGCTTTGCATCAGCAGTTGTCTGGAGAGATTGCCGCCATCGGCCAAGAGTTCCAGGGGCAGTTGGGCCAGGCCCTGAAGCGCCTACAGCAAATCAGCCTACAGCTTGCTGATGCCACTGGGGCTTCTGGAGCATCTTTCCAGCAGGACAGTTCGATTGCCGATCCCAGCCAACCGGAAACTCCCCCCAGCTACGATTTTTTGAATCGCCTCAAGCGCCGCCAGGCCCGCAGCGAGACCTCCTCCTTCTCGTCCAATAGCTTTGCCTCGCCCCCCTTGGACTCTCTCCGCCGCTCTCCACCTTCCACCTGCCTGCGCCAAGATAACCCCCGCACCGGGTATCAGGTTCCTTCCCTGGACGAGTTGATGCAAGATCCAGTCGGCTCAGATCCCTATCTCGGCGAGGCAGACTCCTTTTCCCATCCCAGCGGCATCTACCAGCGGGTACGGGAGCAACATCACGGATCCCAGGGATCTCCCGTGCTTTGGATGGCCGCCGCAGTCCTTTTGGTGGTTGGTTCTTTCGGACTGGGATTTCTGGCTGTACAGCCCTTCTTGCGCAACAACCCGCCACCTGTGCAGGCGCCCTAAAGTTATGGAAAGACTAGCCCCCCCGTTGGGTGGTGGGGGGGCAGAGGTGAGCCTGGCACCGAG
>NZ_JANSJH010000062.1:0-9220 GCF_047462495.1 Synechococcus sp. H55.2
CATCGAGGGTTAATTTGCGGGGTTCGCATGATTGGGGGTTGATCGAGCTTTCGCGCCACTGTAGAGCCAGCAGGGTGTATCGACAAAGACAGTTTGGCAAGGCGATTGGGGAAGCCTAGGTTTAAGGGCTGGGCAAAGGCAAGCTTTTCACTACAAAACCGCAATTCAGTTACTCGAAAAATCCGACATAATTGGCTTTGAAAGTTTGAATATGAAAGGTTTGGCTAGGACTGGGATGGCAAAATCTATCCTAGATAGGGGCAATTTCTGTCTATTGTCGCCCACAAAAAAATAGCGGTGAATGCAAACGGCACCACCCAAAATTCCTCCAATTGCGGCACTCCCGTATCTAAGACGATTGCAGGCCGAGGGCATTGACTGTCGTCCTGTTTTCGGGAGTCGTTGCGTTTCAAACCCGATTAAGACGCTCCCCAGGCGCTTTGCGCCGCTGACGCGACCCCCCTAGCCTTTCTTCTTCTTTTTGGGAGAGGGGAGTTTTTTTATAGACAGGCTTTTAGCTTTTTCAGCACCGCTCGATCCAGTACCAACAGGGCTGAGTGCAGGCCACCTGAGTAGCCCCAGAGAAAGCCCACCGGCAGGTGACCTTTTGGTGCTTCCAGGTTGGTCTTGAGCTCCCCATACCCCAACCAGCGGCCCTGCACCCGCCAGCCGACTCTTTCTCCCATGCACGCTTCGCGGGGCAACGCCAAGAAGGAGCCCGATCTGATCCCGCCTCCCGCCTCGGGATCGCACTCCTGCCAGAGCTGCTTCTGGACGGTGAAGCCGAAGCGCCCATGGCTGGCCTGCATCCACAGTTGGTCGATCAGCCGCAACAGCGGGCAGGGGAAAGCCTGAACATCCTTGGGATCGAAAAAGCCCACCTGGGATCGCCCGCCCAGCTTTAACATCAGGGCCGTCGTCCAGCGATCCGCTTCCCCCCACCGCCCGGCCCGCAGCCGATCCCACAGCCCTTGTAGGGCGGGAGCCGCTTCTCCCACCCAGTCTGGCCAGGGGAGAGTAGCGGGCAGGGATCCCTCCCAGCTCCCTTGCCTTTCTGGACAGATCTCAAAAGGAACCAGGGATCCGGATGCCCCCTCTTTTTTCTTTATCGTGGCAGGGGTGGGGGGCGCCACTATTTGCTCCAGCTCTTCTGCTGAGTGCTGGGCCAGGAGCTGTTCCAGCTCATCTTGAGGTTGCCGGGCTAGAAGCTGCTCTAGTTCCTGCAGATCCTGGGTGCGAAGGGCCGGCTCAAAGGCAACCGGCTGCTTCTTCTCTTCTGGAGAGACCGCTGCCGGCAACAGGGCCAGCCACTCGGACATGGTTTGCGGGCGCTCTTCGGGGTGGAGAGCCATCCCTTTGAGGATGGCGGCCTCTACAATCTCGGGAATGCTGGGGTTGAGGCTGCGGGGGGTATCCAACTGGCGGCCTGTGGCCCGCACCGGCGCACACAGGGGCACCATTCCTGTCAGCAGGGTGTAGAGGGTCGCTGCCAAGGCGTAGACATCGGTGAAGGCGCCGCGGCGGCGTAGGCTGTCGTATTGTTCCAGAGGGGCGTAGCCATCGGTGCCGTAGGAGGTGTGGCGCTGGATCAGACCTTGGGCGTAGGCCCGCGCCAGCCCAAAGTCGATCAACACCGCTTGCCCAGATCCCTCCCGCACCAGGATGTTGGCCGGCTTCACGTCTCGATGCAGAATCCCCTGTTCGTGCAGGGCCATGAGGGCGGATCCCACCTCCCGCGTCAGGCGCAGGGCTTCCGGCAGGGGCAGCGGCCCCTTTTGCCGCAAAAGCTGGTGCAGAGTCTGGCCACGGATGTACTCCATCACAATGCACCAGCAATCCTGCTCCCAGATCACCTCTTCCACCTTCACCACATGGGGGTGGCGGCAACGGGCCAGTTGCAGCGCCTCGTTCATGAAGTTTTGCTGGAAGCGGGGATAATCGGGATCCTCGCGGATGCTGTCGTTTAAGACCTTGATAACCACATAGTCAGCACGGACGCTATCCCAGGCGCGGTAGGTGATGCCAAAGCCCCCTTCCCCCAAAATGGCCTCGATGCGGTAGCGCCCCCCCTGCAATTCTTCGCCAACTGCCCAAGCCATACGCGATCTCGCTCCCCGCCTCTAGGGCTATTCTGTCACGGGGATCAGTAAATAGACGGCACATAGAACTGCTCGTTGCGGGGCGGCCGCCGATAGAGCTCTCCTGGCGGGCGCGGCGGCAGCTCTATCGCCTCAGGGATTAAGTCTTCGTAGGGGATCTTGCTGAGAATGTGGTGAATGCAGTTGAGACGGGCCCGCCGCTTGTCGTCGGCCTCCACTGTGAACCAGGGGGCCTCGGGAATGTTGGTGTGGGCTAACATCGCGTCCTTGGCTTTGGAATACTCGACCCAGCGGTTGCGGGACTCCAGATCGATGGGGCTGAGTTTCCAGCGTTTGAGCGGATCCTTCACCCGTTTTTGGAAGCGGCGCTCCTGTTCTGCGTCGCTCACGGAAAACCAGTACTTCAAAAGGATAATGCCGGAGCGCACCAGCATGCGCTCAAATTCGGGACAGGAGCGCATGAATTCCTGATACTCTTCCTCGGTGCAAAAGCCCATCACTCGCTCGACTCCGGCCCGGTTGTACCAACTGCGATCGAAGATAACGATCTCGCCGGCAGCGGGGAGATGGGCCACGTAGCGCTGAAAATACCATTGGGTGCGCTCTCGGTCTGAGGGCACCCCCAGGGCAACCACCCGGCAGCCGCGGGGATTGAGGGGTTGGGTCAGGGTCGTGATCATGCCCCCCTTGCCGGCAGCATCGCGCCCCTCAAAGATGATCACCACCTTTAGGCCCTGGTGCTTTACCCAGTACTGCAGCTTCACCAGCTCCACCTTGAGCGGGAACAAGGCTCGCTCGTAATCTTTGCGGGAGAGTTTGGGGCGCTCAGGGGCAGGTTTCGAGATCCCGCCGATTTTGAGCCATTTCTTCTTTTTGCCCTTAACGTTCGGCTTCACCTCAGAGAGAGGGGTTTCAGAGGAAAGGTGGGGTTCGGGGATCACAAAACAGCTCCAAAACTGGACTGACCAGGGGGTTGGTCGGGGCCAGGATCCCAGCCTACCTGCTCAAGAGCCCACCGGCAGCACCCCCGTCTTCACCTGGAAGGTGCGCGCCTGGCCGTCGCGGATGACCCGCAGCGTCAGCGTCTTGCCTACTCCGGCAGCTTCCACCAACTGCTGTACCTGCTCGGCATCGCGGATGGCCTGGCCGTCGATCTCAGTGATAACATCCCCCTCTTGCAAGCCAATTTGCTCAGCCGGGGAGCCGGGAATTACCTGCCCGATCAACACCCCCTCTTGCACCGTCAGCGGGGTGGGGCGGGCCGGGTCACGGTTGAGGCGGGCCACCAAATCGGGACTGAGGGTAATCATGCGAATGCCCAAGAAGGCATGCTCCACCCGGCCATTGCGGATGAGTTGCTCGGCAATTTCCATGGCGCGGTTGATGGGGATGGAAAAGCCGACGCTCTGGGCCCGCTGGAAAATGGCCGTATTCACCCCAATGACGCGACCTTCCGCATCCAGCAGCGGGCCGCCCGAGTTGCCGGGATTGATGGCCGCATCCGTTTGCAGGAACGTCACCCGCTTGTTGGTGGCCCCAATCTGCCCGGAGGAACGCCCGACGGCGCTGATGATCCCTGCCGTTACGGTGTTGTCCAGGCCCAGCGGGTTGCCGATGGCGATGGCCCAATCCCCCGGCCGTACCTGGTCGGAGTTGCCCAAGGTAACCGTGGGCAGATTTTCGCCCTCGATCTGGATCACGGCGATGTCGGTCACCGGATCGGAGCCTTTGACCTCCCCTTCAAAGGTGCGTCCATCCAGCAGATGAACCCTAACCCGCTCGCTGCCTTCTACCACGTGGGCGTTGGTGAGGATGAGGCCGTTGGCATCGATGATGAATCCGGATCCGGTGCCTTCCTGCTGAAACTCCTGCGGCAGTTGCGGGATTTGTCCCCCAAAGAAGCGACGGAACAGGGGCTGGTTAAACAGCTCGGGATCGATGGGGCTGGCTACGGTGCGGGTGGCATCGATGCGCACCACCGCCGGGCCGACCTTTTGGGCAACAGCGGCAATGAAATTGGAAGGCCGCACGGCATCGGCGGGAGAGGCAGACTCAGGCAGAAGGGATCCCACCCCCCCGCCGGCCCGCTGCGACCAAGTGGCAAGGGGAGTTTGCTGCAGCCATGCTTGCCCCGCTCGAGACGACAGCCAGACTCCCCCGGCAACGCCGCCGCCGAACAAAGCCATCGCCAGAAGTGTTTGCCGTAGAATCCGCGCCATGATCCCTCCCAAAGCTAAGCCGTATTGCCGAGAAAACAAATGCGAAGATGGAGAAAGCTTGAGCCAAATCCACCAACTGAGGCCAGCTCAGTCCAGCTTCACATCTACAATATTCCACCCACCCTCACTCATTTCTTTGGATTGGTAAGGGCTTTGCGCTTAACTTAGCAAATCTGGCGGGCAACGGCAGTGCTCAAACGCCCAATGACGATCGGCAATTCGAGCAAGCTCCCCTCTTTGTTGCCCCAGGGGCGGGATCCGTGGCAGCGCCACCGCGCCTGGATGCAGTTGGCCCTGCGAGAAGCCGAGCGGGCAGGAGAAGCTGGGGAGGTGCCGGTGGCAGCTCTGGTGGTGGGGCCGGGGGAAGAGTTGTTGGCCCTGAGCGGCAACCGGCGGGAACGGGATCGGGATCCCACCGCCCATGCGGAGATTTTGGCCCTACGGCAGGCGGGGCAGCGCCTGGGCGACTGGCAGTTGCAGGGCTGTCGGCTATATGTCACCCTCGAGCCCTGCCCCATGTGTGCGGGGGCGATCAGCCAAGCGCGGTTGGCCCAGGTGATTTACGGCGCCGACGATCCCAAGGCCGGAGCGCTGCGCAGCGTGCTCAATGTGCCTGCTTCTGCCGCCAGCTTTCATTGCCCAGAGGTCATCGGCGGGGTTTGCGAGGCCGAGTGTCGTCGCTTGTTGCAGCAGTGGTTTTGCCGCCGGCGGGGGATCCCCCTGGCAACCTAATGGGGAACTTGGGCGACAAAAAGGTCGGCTTGAAGTCGTGCATCCGCGAGAGGTTTTTGATACTGTCATATCGGCTAAGGCCTCCGGCCCGCTAACGCGAGCGGCTGGCCGGGATCCCCTAGGACAGGCAGCGGCTTGAGTTTCGGGTGAGTTTTGAGATCTGCCTTCTCAGGCCTTGCTTTGTAGATTTTCTGGTGGATCCCTTCCTCGCCCATCGGTGGGCAGGGGATCCGCTGCTCATAGGTGGTCTCTACCCAGAGGAGTGACGTGTGAGTGTAGCCCTCTTTTCCTCTCCGGTTGTGTCTCCGCTGCCCTCGGCTTGGCTTAGGGGGATCGGCCTTCTGGTCTGGGCCTGGCTCTGTTTGGCCTTCCCGGTGCAGGCGCGGGTGCTGCTGCGGGTGGGGATTGCCGTCAACAAGCCGCAGGTCAGGCTTGGCAGCTCTGCCCCGGCCCGCCTGTTGAACGCCCAGGGACAGCCACTGGCCGAAGTTCCGGCCATGCAGCCGCTGCAGGCCAGCCGGATAGGCTCGGCGGTCAGTTTGGCCGGCCAACAGGGAGAACGCCTTTACCTACAGCCCACTACCCCCGATGGGTTGGTGTTCATCGACCAGAACTGGTACCGCGGCTGGGTGGAGCTGATCCCCGGCGAGAGTGGGGTGATCGCCATCAACCAAGTTGGCTTGGAAGACTACGTTTCCAGCGTGGTGGGCAGCGAGATGGGACATCGTTTTCCCATGGAGGCCCTCAAAGCCCAAGCGGTGGCCTCCCGCACCTACGCCCTCTACCACCGCAGTCGTCGCTCCCAGCAGCCTTTTGACTTGGGAAATGGCGTCGATTGGCAGGTCTACAAAGGGGTGGCCGCCGAATCCAACCGCACCCAAGCGGCAGCCCGCGAAACCGCCGGACAGGTGCTTATCCACCAGGGGCAGTTGATCAATGCCGTTTTCCACTCCTCCGGGGGCGGGCACACGGATGATGCAGGGAATGTCTGGTTAGAATCGCGGCCCTACTTGCAGGGGGTGCCCGATTTCGATCACCACTCGCCGGTGTTTAGCTGGACGGCTACCATTCCCGCCCAGCAGCTCCAGCAGTTGGCCGGCGGGATCGGGGCCATCCGTTCCATCGAGATCCTGCGCAGCTCCCCCTGGGGACGGGCCATCACCCTGCGCCTGGTGGGATCCCAAGGCAGCAAAGACGTCAGCGGCAGCGAATTCCGGCGGGCCCTGGGGTTGCGCAGCACGATGATCGCCATCAGCCCCCGCGGGGAGACGGCCACTACAGCCAGCCTGACCCCTGTTGCAGCAGCCTCACCGGCTTTCTTCGAGATCCAGGGGCGCGGCTACGGGCACGGGGTAGGCATGAGCCAGTGGGGAGCTGCCGCCCTGGCCAGCCAAAACTACTCCTACCAACAGATCCTCAGCCACTACTACCGCAACACCCGCCTGGCCGTGGTGGAAGGACGCTAGGGCTCAACTTCGGGAAAAAACCCACAAAATAACCGATTGGTAGCAAAAGTAGCTGTAGTTTTTAAGAGTTTGTGGGTAGCAACATTTTGATCGCTCTGGAGAAGTTTCCTGAGAGTTCGTTGGGGTTCTGCAGATCTTGTTAACTCTGATGCCGCACCCTCTCTTGAGTGTGGCGGAATCGAAACCTGGTCTGCTGGTGGTCGCTGTTTTTGAGGGCTCCACGCCACTGTGGCAAGATCGAGGAAAGCTCCGCAAAAGCTGAGTTGCGTCTCCTGAAGATTTTGTAGAAATCTTGAATTCTCTTCTGCGGATCCTCAGGATCGGCTCAATAATAATTGAGATACGTTTACCGGGATCGACCTCTACCTCTTCTTTTTCGAGCCCATAACTTTAACCTCAGGTATCTGCCCTATGTCCATTGCCACCTTAGCCCCCGCTTTTCCTGAACGTTGCCCGGCGCTGCCGCAGGCGCTTACCCCTTTGTGCGAGATCGCCCGCAACTACTGGTGGACTTGGAACCCCGATCATCTCACCATTTTCCGGGAAATGGATCCTGCCCTGTGGGAAAAAACCTCTCACAACCCGGTGCGCATGCTGGAGGAGGTTTCCTACTTGCGCCTGGCGGCCTTGGCTACTGACGTCAACTACCTCAACACGTTGAACCGGATGGTGCAGTCCTATCGGCAGTACATGGCGGCTGAGGATACCTGGGCCAAGCGCACCATGAAAACCTACGACTGGCAGCGCCCCATCGCCTATTTCTGCGCTGAGTATGGCCTACACGAGTCTTTGCCCACCTACTCTGGGGGCTTGGGTATGTTGGCCGCCGATCACCTCAAGTCGGCCTCCGATTTGGGAGTGCCCCTGGTGGCCATTGGATTGCTCTACCGTCAGGGCTATTTCCAGCAGCGCCTGGACACCAGTGGCTGGCAGGGGGAGCTTTATGAAGACTCCGAGTTTGAGTCTTTGCCGCTGACCTTGGTGCGTCAGCCGGATGGCAGCCCTCTGTTGGTGGAAGTGGCGATGCGGCAGCGGCTGGTGAAGGCGCGCGCCTGGCGGGCGGACGTGGGCCGGGTGCCTCTCTTGCTGCTGGACACCGACCTGGAGGAGAACGATCCCATCGACCGCTGGATTACCGCCCATCTCTACGGGGGCAGCACCGACACGCGCATTGCCCAAGAGTGTATCCTCGGCATCGGGGGGGTGCGCCTGCTGCGCCAGTTGGGCCTGGATCCCATGGTCTATCACATGAATGAGGGGCATGCCGCCTTCTTGACCTTGGAGCTGCTGCGGGAAGAGGTGGCGCGGGGCACGCCTTTTGAGGCGGCGGAGGCCAAGGTGCGGGAAAAATGTGTCTTTACCACCCACACACCGGTGCCGGCTGGCCACGATGCTTTCAGCCCCAACGAGATGGATGCGTTCTTTGCTTCCTTCTGGCCACAACTGGGCCTGACGCGGGAGCAATTTTTGGCTTTGGGAGCTCGTCGCAGCGGGGATCCCTGGGAGCCCTTCAACATGACGGTGCTGGCTTTGCGCTACGCGCGGGCGGCCAATGGGGTAAGCAAGCTGCACGGACGGGTTTCTCGCGAGATGTGGCATGTGCTCTACCCCGAGCGGTCGGTGGATGAGGTGCCCATCAGCTCTATTACCAATGGGGTGCACGCCCGCACCTGGGTTTCCCCCCTCTTCTGGAACCTCTACGATCAGTACTTGGGCCCCGACTGGCCGGAGCGGGTGTCGGATCCGGAACTGTGGGCCAAGGTGGAAGAAATTCCCGATGAGGAGCTGTGGCGGCGCAAGGAAGCCCTGCGGGAGCGGTTGGTGTCTTTTACCCGCCACCGGGTGTTGCGGGCGCGGCGCAACCGCGGCGAAAGCAATGAGCGCATCCAGGCGGTCAACCAGTTGTTGGATCCCAAGATCCTGACGATTGGGTTTGCCCGCCGCTTCAGCACTTACAAGCGAGGAGATTTGATCCTGCGCGATCTGGAGCGAGTGACCCGCATCTTCACCAATAAAGAGTATCCTGTGCAGATTATCTTTGCCGGCAAGGCCCATCCGCGGGACGAGGGGGGCAAGCGCCTGATCCAACGGGTGGTGGAATGGTCCAATCGCCCTGAGGTGGCCAACCGGGTCGCCTTCATTGAAAATTACGATGCCTATGTCGGTCGCAACTTGGTGCAGGGGGTAGATGTGTGGCTGAACAACCCGCGACGCCCTCTGGAAGCCTCTGGCACCTCAGGGCAAAAGGTGGGCTTCAGCGGGGGGTTGAATCTGTCGGTGTTGGACGGCTGGTGGCCGGAGGGTTACAACGGCCGCAATGGCTGGGCCATCGGCCAAGAAATCGAAGGCTTGGATCCCGCTGCCCAAGACGATTTGGACGCCAACTCTCTCTACGATTTGTTGGAGTATGAGGTGATCCCCATGTTCTATGAGCGGGACGAGCAAGGGATCCCGCGCCGCTGGATTGCCCGCATGAAGGAGGCGATCCGCACCCTCAACCCGGTTTTCAACACCGACCGCATGGTGGCCGAGTACGTGTTGAAAATCTACGAGCCTCAGCCCCTGGAAGCAGAGGTGAGCCGGACTTTGTCAGGTTCGGCTGTGGTCGGCTAGGATCCCCCGGCCCCTCTCCCAGAGGGAGAGCCCTCACCCCCGGCCCCTCTCCCAGAGGGAGAGCCCTCACCCCCGGCCCCTCTCCCAGAGG
>NZ_JANSJH010000062.1:9320-12796 GCF_047462495.1 Synechococcus sp. H55.2
GGCCCCTCTCCCAGAGGGAGAGCCCTCACCCCCGGCCCCTCTCCCAGAGGGAGAGGGGAGATGGCTATCATCAGGCAAAAATCGAGATCCCTGCCCTCCTCAAGGGAAAAGGCAGGGATCCCAGGTCTAGGCACAGGAGAGGGGCCTAGGCGTTGGCGTTGAGGGTTACCGGGAAGGTCAGCGGCTCCGGCTCCTCCTCAGGCGGCAGCATCACCACCTCAGAGCTGTCGATGATCGCCTGCAGCTCTTCCCCATCGATGGTCTCGGCTTCCACCAAGCGGCGGGCGATGCGCTCCAAGAGGGCACGGTTTTCCCGAATCAGGTAGGTGGCCCGCTGGTAGGCCTCATTCACCAGCCGCCGCACCTCCTCGTCGATGAGGGCTGCCGTCTCCTCAGAGAAGTCCCGTTCTGCGGCGATCTCCCGGCCCAGGAAGATGTTGGCATATTGGCGACCCAGGGCCACATTCCCCAGGCGATCGCTCATGCCAAAGCGGGTGACCATGTTGCGGGCAATGCGGGCCACCTGTTGCAGGTCGCTGGCCGCCCCTGTGGTGATCTCCGACTCCCCGTAGATCACCTCTTCGGCCACCCGTCCGCCCAGGGCAACGGTCATCATGTTTTTCAGGTGGGCACGGGTGGTTAGCCCCATGTCATCATCGCTGGGCAGGAACCAGGTGAGGCCACCCGCCTGGCCGCGGGGGATGATCGTCACTTTTTGGATCGGGTCGTAGTTGGGCAAAAGGGATCCCACCAAGGCGTGGCCCGCCTCGTGGTAGGCCACCAGCTCCTTGCGCCGCTCGCTCATGAGGCGATCCTTCTTCTCCGGGCCGGCCAACACCCGATCCACGGCGTCGTTGATCTCGTCCATCGAGATCTCGGTGAGGTTGCGGCGGGCCGCCAAAATGGCCGCTTCGTTGAGCAGGTTGGCCAAATCCGCACCGGTAAACCCAGGGGTGCGGCGGGCCAATTTCTCTAGATCCACATCGGCGGCCAGGGTTTTGCCGCGGGCATGCACCTTGAGGATCTCCAGACGGCCCTGAAAATCAGGGCGATCCACCGTCACTTGGCGGTCAAAGCGACCGGGCCGCAGCAGCGCCGCATCCAACACATCGGGACGGTTGGTGGCGGCAATAACGATGATGCCGGAGTTGCCCTCAAAGCCGTCCATTTCGGTCAGCAACTGGTTCAGGGTTTGCTCCCGCTCGTCGTTGCCACCCCCCAGGCCAGCTCCCCGCTGCCGACCCACGGCATCGATTTCATCGATGAAGACAATGCAGGGGGCATTTTGCTTGGCCTGCTCGAACAGATCCCGCACACGGGAGGCACCGACCCCGACAAACATCTCCACAAACTCAGAGCCAGAAATGGAGAAGAAGGGCACACCCGCCTCACCGGCCACAGCGCGGGCCAACAGGGTTTTACCCGTGCCGGGCGGGCCCACCAGCAACACCCCACGCGGGATCTTGGCTCCCAAAGCCGTAAAGCGCTCTGAATTTTTCAGGAAATCCACCACCTCTGCCAGCTCCAGCTTGGCCTGCTCGATACCGGCCACATCGTTGAAAGTAATTTGAGTTTTCGGCTCCATTTGCACCCGCGCCCTCGATTTGCCGAAGTTGAGGGCCTGGCTGCCAGGGCCATTTTGAGCGCGCCGCAGCAGGAAAAAAAGCCCCAGCAACAGCAAAACAGGCAGGAAGAAGGTGCTGAGAATGCGCCCGAGGAGCCCTTCCTCCTGAACCGGGCGCACCGCCAGCTCCACCCCGTTGGCAACCAGGGTGTTTTCAAACTCTGGAGTAAGGGGGGGCAGATTTACCTGCACTTGGGTGGCGCGGTTGTTGATTTCTGCCTCGGCAATGGCCACTTGGCGACCATCCGGGGCCGTCTCCACCAAAACCTTGCTGACCTCGCCCCGTTCCACGCGGCTGATCAAGTCGGAGTAGCTGATCTCCAGGCGCTCAGCCGGGCGGGTGCCGAAGAAGGTGGTGGCCAAGGAGATCAAGACGATGGCCAGCAGCGCATACAACCCCGCGCTTCTCCATTTTTTGTTTTTACCTTTCTGACTCACGGAAGTGTTTCCTCCCAAAGGGTGTTTTTGAATCGAACTCGCAGATGGCCACTCGTAGGTAACAATCTGGGGTCGAGTAGGTTCTTGCAACAACAGACTGTTAATTAATATTAACCTGACTGAGAGGGTTGCCGAGGATCCCGGCAATCCTGCTCTTCTGGCGAGGAGTTTAGGGATAGGATCAAAAGACCCAGGCTGTGCCGTCAGCCAAGGGGGGTGTTTTTTTCTCATTCTCACCCATTCCAGCTTGCCCAAGGAGCCCCATGCTGACTCAACTGCGCCAACTGAGCATCGCTGCCGATGGGCGCTATCTCAGGGATGAGGAGCTGCAATTCATGGAAACCTACCTGGCTTCCTTTGACCTACGCCTGAGCGCCTATCGCAAGATTCAAGCGGCAGAAGCCCAGATCATCCGGGATGTGGAGATGAAAATGCGCGCGCTGGATCCCTACTTGCTCATGCGGGGGGTGGAAGACTTTAGTAACAAGTGGAAAGCTGACACCGTTCGGGTGCTGCGCCTTTCCGCCTTGGCCATGCTCTTGGACGATGAGCAACGCTACAAAGAGCGGTTTCTCTACTGGTTTCAGACCTTGATGCGGGCCTTCCGCACCCAACGCAGTTGCGAGGCAACCTACCGCTTCCTGCAAGAGGTGATGGCCAATTACCTCACCCCCGCGGAAGCCGACTTGATCAGGCCGATTCTGGAAACCAACCGCACGCTGCTGAGCCTCAACTAGGCAGCCGTCCCGGCAGACTCTGCTGAGTTGGCCGGCTCAACCAACTCTAGCTCATCGGCCTGCAGATGAGCCCGGAACTTGTTGCCAAACTGCACCTGAAAGGGAAAATTGGCGCTGATCGGACGGCCATTCCAATCCTGAATCACGGCCTTCAGCTCCCCTTCCATGCCTTTGAGGTCAAAAGGTTGATTGCGATATTCCGGGTGGTGATAGACGATCACGCTGGTACGCACCCGCACTCGATCTCCAACTTTCATGTCTTTTCCTCCCCAAAAAGTGGCCCACCAGAGAAACTGACTGAGAACACTCTAGCTCAATCTCTAAGCAAGTCTTCAAGATATGAAGAAGTATGTGGAAACTACCACAGGAGTTTTTGTTTTCTTTGAGTGGAGCGAGCATCTTTCCGCAAGCTCCAGCCACGAGCCTAGCCGAAGGAAGCCCCACTTTAAGCGAAGGGATCCCTCCTTGTACTCCAGCCGATCCAAGAGCACGGTCATTGCCTGAACCGCTTCCCAACTCCCCTCTCAGAGGTCGGAGGGCTGGAAGGGATCGCCTCAGCGGCACGGATCGATCTCAGGCAATCTGGCAGCCGCTCAAACAAAATCCGTCAAATCTGTCTTCAATCAAACCAATTAAAGCTTAAGCCGATGACGCGAGGATGCTTGAAAAAAACAGAG
>NZ_JANSJH010000062.1:12896-16189 GCF_047462495.1 Synechococcus sp. H55.2
ATAGATGTAAAGATTTATGTCAAGACCCAAAACTTCTTTACTCGACGTGGTACTCTTAATTGTGAGATTAAAGTTAGGTTAAAACCATCAGCTACCTAGAGTCAAAACTATCTCTAAGTATTTTGTCTGGTTCTGGCTAAAGGCTCCTGGCCGCGATACTATTTACAACTTTTTTTGACTGTAACTTTAAGGTTCAGTTGTCCTCCGACATGGCGCAAGATTTGCCCTCTCCATCGGGATCCCTGGAACAGTTGTTTGGCCGGATGCCGCCCTTGGTCGGGCTTGACAGCTCCCTTGCCGAGCTTCTCTCCCTGCTGGCGCAAAAGAATGGCTCCTGGCCCTACGCCTTGGTGGTGGACGCAGGCCGAGTGGTGGGCATTTTGACGGCTGTGGACGTGTTGCGGTGGGTGGCCAGCGACCGCTCTTGGCAGGGATCCACCCTGGCTGAGGTGATGACCACCCCGGTCGTGACCTTGGCCGTCGGCAACTACCGCGATCCCCTGGCATTGTTGGAGCTGATGCGGGCCCACGGGATCCGCCACTTGCCGGTGGTGGACGAAGCGGGATCCCTGTTGGGGGTGGTGAACCAAGATGAGCTGTGCTGGCGGCTAACCTTAGGCCCGCCGCCTTCAGTAGCAGTCTGGAGGGAGCCGTCAACGGAGAAACTGGATCTACCAGATCTACAAACCACCCTGAATTTGCGCGTTGCCATCGAACGCGCCATTCCTCTGGGCATTGCCGCCGTCGATCCACAAGGCAGACAGATCTACGTCAACGAGACCTTTGCCACGATGGTGGGCTGGCCCAAGGAGGAGCTCATCGGGAAGGATCCCCCTTTTGTCTATTGGCCCCCGGAAGAGATGGGCAAGATCACCGCCGCCTTTGCCCAGGGGCGGCCACCGCAGGGATGGGAGCTGACCTTCAGGCGCCGCAGCGGGGAACGGTTTCCGGTGCGGATTTTGGAGGCTCCCTGGCTAGATGCCCAGGGAAAGGTAATCGGCATGATCGTCAGCGTACAGGATTTGACCCCGGAAAAAGAGTTGCAAAACCAACAGCAACAACTTCAGCACTCTCTGCAGTATCAGCAAGATCTGTTTCAAAGTCTCTTCGAGCAAGCCCCGGTGGGCATGGCGGTCACGGATGCGGCGGGGCACTTGCTAAAGGTGAACCAGAGCTTTTGCCAGCTCACCGGCTACACCGAGGCCGAGCTCTTGAGCATGAATTACGCCGACATAACGCATCCTGAGGATCTGCGGCAGGAGGCAATCTATGTCGAAGAAATACGAGCGGGCCGCCGCCGCGGCTACCGGATGGAAAAACGCTACATCCACAAAAGTGGCGAGATCCGGTGGGTGGATCTCTCGTCTTTTGCGGCGGAGACTCCCGAGAAACAGATTTACGGTGTCGCCTCAATTGTCGATATCAGCGAGCGCAAGCAGGCCCAGGAGCAGGTTCAATTGCAGCTCCACCAAGCCCGGCTGCTCAGCCACATCGTCCAAGGGATCCGGCAATCGTTGCAGGTGGAGTCCATCCTCAGTTTTGCTGTAGAGGAAGTTCGCCGTTTGTTGGATGTGGAGCGGGTGGTGATCTACCGCTTTTTCCCCGATTGGGTGGGCGAGATCGCCATGCAATCGGTTAGCCGGCCAGAGTTGAGCCTGCTGGGCCTGGTTATCGAAGATCATTGTTTCGTAACCCAGTGGCACCAAGCCTATCAGCAGGGCCGCATTTCCGCCATTGAAGATATCGACACTGCCCCCATCCAGCCCTGCCACCGGGAGCTGCTGGCCAGCTTAGGGGTGCGGGCCAACTTGGTGGTGCCCATCTTGCAGTCGGCTGGCCCTGACGGCACAGACGGCGGGCTGGCCCGCCTCTGGGGGCTGTTGATTGCCCACCAGTGCAGCGCCCCCAAAAAATGGGATCCCTGGATGCCGGATTTTTTGCGACAAATTGCCGATCAACTGGGGCTGGCGCTGCAACAGGCGGAGCTGTTTGAGCAACTGCAAGCTGCCAATGCCGAGCTGCGCTACCAGGTGGAGGTGCGCAATGCCGAGCTGGCCCAGCGGGTAAGGTACGAGCAAATGCTGCGGCTCATTGGCGACAAGGTGCGCTCCAGCCTGGACGAACAGGAGATCTTGGCCACCGTGGTGCGGGAGCTGACCCAGGCTTTCCAACTGGGCGCCTGCGGTGTGGCCCTCATCCATCCGGAAACCCAGACCTACACGCTGGTCTACGAAGCGGCGGGATCCCTGCCCCCTATAGGCCAAGTTACCCTGCCCTTGGATCCCGTTCTTTTGCGCCAGCTTCGCCAAGGCCAGACCCTCTACTTCAGCACGGATCACCCGCTGCGGGGGCGCTGCACCTTACTCGCCTGCCCCCTGTTTGTGGAAACGGTCTCGTTGCTGGGCTTTCTCAAGTTAGTCCGCTTGCCCCAGGAAGGGTTTATTGAAGCCGAGATCCACTTTGCCGAGCAGGTGGCCACCCAGTGCAGCATCGCCATTCGCCAGGCCCGCCTCTACCAAGAAATCCAGGCCCAGCTCCGGCAACTGCAGCGGCTCAACGAGCTCAAAGAAGAGTTTCTCAGCATGGTCTCCCACGAGCTGCGCACGCCTCTGACCAACATGAAAATGGCTTTGAAAATGTTGGAGGTGCGCGGTCTTTCCGAGGCGCAGATCCCCTATTTCCACATCCTCAAACAGGAGTGGCAAAAAGAGCTGGACTTGGTCAACGACCTGCTGGATCTGCAGCGGCTAGAGGCCGGCAGCCGCAGTCTGGAGATTGCCCGCTTCGAGGTGCGAGAGTGGCTGGAAAAGCTGGTGCCGCCCTTTGCTCTGCGCTTTCAGGAGCGCCGGCTCACTTTTGTCTCCCGCATTCCCTCTGAACCCATCCTGTTCAGCACCGATGTGGGGCTGCTCACCCGCATCCTCAGCGAGTTGCTGGCCAATGCTGCCAAATACACCCCTGCTGGCCAGCAGGTTTACCTGGAAGTGGCGGGCGATTCTTCGGGTCTCCATTTGCAGGTAATCAACACCGGCGTCGAGATCCCAGCGGAGCACCTGCCCCGCATTTTCGAGAAGTTCCACCGCATTCCGCAACTGGACTACGCCCACCAGGGGGGCACCGGCTTGGGCCTGCCGCTGGTGAAAAAGGCGGTGGAGCTGCTGCAAGGGATCCTGCGGGTGGAAAGCGGCGAGAACCGCACCCTGTTTGCAGTCAGCCTGCCGGATTTGGGCAGTTCTGCTCTCACCCCCAGCCCCTCTCCCTGAGGGACTCCCTCACCCCCAGCCCCTCTCCCT
>NZ_JANSJH010000063.1:0-5094 GCF_047462495.1 Synechococcus sp. H55.2
ACTCTGCTGTGTTGGCCGAGTTGGCTCCTGAGGGGCATGGAGAAGGAAACACTCGAGAGTTTTTTGTCCATCCGGGGGGTGATGGGGGTGGCGCTCCTGAGTCGGACAGGCCGCCCTTTTTTCTACCGCTCTTTTCAGAACTTGGACAGCCGGCAGCAGCAGGCCCTTGCCGAAGGGCTGTTTCAGGTTTTGCAGACCATGCCCCCAGGCCTGGACTACTTTGACTTTCAGTTTGCCGAGCAACGAGTCTTTGTCTACCCCTTAGGGCCGGAGTGGGTGTTGCTGGTGGCGGTCAATGACGAGCTGGTGATGCCGGTCTACACCTTGGCCGTCAACCGCCTGCGAGCCGAGCTGCAACAGGATACGACGAAGGGCCTGGCCACCTTTCGCCTGTTGACCAGCCAGGCGGAGGCCGTCCGGAACCCTACCCAACCCAGCTCCACCCTAGCAGAAGGCAAGCCCACACCAAGGGAGGAGGCGACCCAGCCGGCAGCGACAGGCAGCCGCATGCAGATGGATGTCTTTGTGCAATCTCTCAATCGCCTCTGCCAGATCACAAGCGGCTATTTGGGCAAGGCAGTGATCGTCAACTATTGGAAGGCAGCGCGGCAGGAAGTGGTGGAACGCCAGGGATCCTCAGCCGAGTGGCTCAACCAGTTCGAGATCGAGCGCAGCGGCCAAATCCACTACCGGGGCACCCTCAAGGAGCTGGACGAATCTCAACAAAAGGTGCTGCGGGACTGGGTACTGGCTTTTTTCCGCCGCTGCGAAGAGGTGATCCACGACTTTCGCAATTTAATCAAATCGGCTGAATTGCGCTGGTAAAAGCAGAGGAAGCTGCTTTTCAAACAGCGTCCTCAAAGCGCCATGGCCGGTTCTTGGCCGCGGAAAATCCAGGCTAAGCTATGACCATAGCAGATCACCCCAGGTGCAGACGGGATCCCTGACCGAGGATGGCTCCTCTGGCCACCACGAACCGGTGGAGTGAGGATCTGCTTTGCTACCGCGATGCCACCGGATCCCTCGCTACCATCTGCTTACGGCACGCTAGGCGAAGGAGTTGCCATGCTGAGAATCGTCACCCAGCTAACCGAGGCTGAAGCCGAGCTTAGACGGATCTCGGAGCGCACTCAGGCTGACCAGAACCTGCACCGTGAGGCCACTGTGCGGGAGATCCTGCAAGCAGTGCGCCGTCAGGGGGATCGCGCTCTACTGGCCTACACGGCTGAGTTTGACCAGGTGGAGTTAAGCGTGGCGGAGCTGAAGGTCTCGGGGGCGGAGCTGGAGGCGGCCTACCAGGCGGTATCGCCGCAACTGCTATCGGCCCTGCGCCTGGCCAAACAGCGCATTGAAGCCTTTCACCGGCAGCGGGTGCCCAGCAGTTGGGTGAGCTTTCCCGGCCCTGAGATTGTCTTGGGCAAGCAGTACCGCCCCGTGGACCGCGCCGGCCTCTACATTCCAGGAGGGCGGGCCGCCTATCCCAGCACCGTGTTGATGAACGCCATTCCGGCCAAGGTGGCGGGGGTGCCCGAGATTGTCATGGTGACCCCACCGGGATCGGACGGGCTGGGGGGCAAGGGGATCAGCCCGGCTATTTTGGTGGCCGCCCAAGAAGTGGGCATCCACACCATCTATCGCGTCGGCGGGGCCCAGGCCATTGCGGCGCTGGCCTATGGCACCGAGACCATCCCCAAGGTGGATGTAATCACCGGCCCCGGCAACATTTACGTGACTTTGGCCAAGAAGCTGGTATACGGCACGGTGGGGATCGACTCGCTGGCAGGGCCTTCCGAGGTGTTGATCATCGCCGACGAGAGCGCCAATCCCCTCTATGTTGCCGCCGATCTTCTGGCCCAGGCCGAGCATGATCCCCTGGCGGCGGCCGTTCTCCTCACCCCCGATCTCCAGTTGGCCCAACAGGTGCAGCAGGCGGTGGCGGCCCAACTGGAGACCCACCCCAATCGCCTGATGGTGGAAAAGGCGGTGGCCAACTACGGGCTCATTGCCGTAGTGCCGGATCTGGCGACAGCAGTCAACTTGTCCAACCAGTTCGCGCCGGAGCACCTGGAGCTGCAGGTGGCGGATCCCTGGGCCCTGCTGGATCCCATTCGCCATGCGGGGGCAATCTTCCTGGGGCACTACACTCCAGAGGCGGTGGGAGACTACCTGGCCGGGCCCAACCACACCTTGCCCACAGCGGGGGCGGCTCGCTACGCCTCAGCTCTAGGGGTAGAGACCTTCCTGAAGTACTCCAGCCTGATCCAATACGGCTCGGCAGCTTTGCAGGAGGTGGCTGGCGCGATCCAAGCTCTGGCACAAGCGGAGGGGCTGCCCGCCCATGGCCGCTCGGTGCAACTGCGCTTGGCCGAGGGGAGCTAGAGAGTTTGGCCTGGCCGCAGGTTGGGTGACGATGGCAGCTTCTGTCTGGCGAAAGGGGCGGTGGTGGAGAGGGGCTCTGTCTGCGGCCATGGGATCCCTGCTGTTGGCGACGATGGCGGCTGCGGAGGGGATCCCTTCTCCGCCGCTGGCCGTGCCGTGGGAGTGGGTGTATGCCCTGCAGGAGCAGGCGCGGCAACGGCAGTGTACGCTGATTGGCCTGCTGCGCAGCCGGCCTCTGCCGGCACCGGATCCGCAGTGGCAGGTGTACACGCGGCTGGATTTGGTGGCCACCCCTCAGGCCAGTCGGTTGACCAGTGTGTTGTTTGCCAAGAACACTCGTACCCAAGCCTTGCAAGTGATCTATCAAGCTTCAGCGTCTGTGTACGACCCCGCCGAGCCCTTGGATTTTGCCATGATCCTGCCTCTGGCCTGGCAGGACAACACTCTGCTGGCGCGGGAGTACGAAGGCTGGTTCCAAACCGATTTGAGCTGGGATCGGGCGGTGATCTGGCCCTTGCCCACCGACTCGACCGGGATCCCGCCGGTACAGGTTTGGGAGCCACCGCCGGCCCTGGGATATGCCGAGCTGCTGGGCTGGGATCCCCAGGCGCGAGGGCGGGTGCTGTTTGCCGTGGCCGATAGCCTGGAAGAGGTGCCGCGGCTGGTGAGCGTTGGCTCCTCTTCCGATTGGTTGGTGCGGGGAACGGCCACGCTGACCGTCCCCGATTCCTCGGGTTTGGAAGAGGGCTGGATTGGGGCTGTTCCCGCAGGGTCAGCGGCCATTTGTCATGCCGGGAACTTTGGGCTAAACATCAGGTAGCCCTTCTCGATAGCCCTGAGCTTGGCGTTAGCGGATCCAAGACCGCGGGCGACGCAGCAGGGCCAAGGGATCCAAGGGCAACGTCGATAACCAAGGAGTGGGGCGAGCATGTCAAGACCGCAGGTACGGCGGGGATGGCCTCTGGAGGCCTTTGTGGGCGATGTTATCGTCTGTACACTGGAGGGATCCCATCTGGATCAAGTGACGGAGATCCGCGTCAGCCCGGCGGGCAAAGGGATCCGGGTTAGCTTCGGGGATCCCTTGGGGCGCTCCCAAGGGCCGGTGCAGGCCACTGCCGAGGCACTGACCGTAACTTTTGAGATCGATCCCAGCACCTACCCTGGCGAAAAACGCATCGAGCTGATCTCGCCGGCAGGGCCCAGCGATCCCCTGCCGTTTTTGGTGATGATGTAGAGTCGCGCGGCGAGGAAGTGGGTCATGCCGTTTGCGATTGCTCCGAGCGATGTGGGTGTGCTGCTGCTGGGGGTGGGCCTGTTGCTCTTGGCCGGCGGCTGGGCCTGGTGGCTGCGACGACAGCAGCAGGCTGCTCCCCCAGACTCGACAACTGTTTGGCCGGCAACGGCGGTTGACCTCTCTGCCCTTACGGTGGAACAGGGGGCCCAACTGCAGCCCTTCGAACAGGCGGTGGCAGATCGGCCCCAGGATCCCATTGCCTGGTACAACCGCGCCACCACCCTCGACCACCTGGGGCAGGCCCAAGCTGCCCTGGCCAGCTACGATCGTGCCCTGGAGCTGAAGCCAGATTTTCCCGAAGCCTGGAACAACCGCGGCTCTCTACTGGACGATCTCGGCCGTCACCAGGAAGCGCTGGCCAGCTACGAGCGGGCTTTGCACCTAAAGCCGGATTTTTTTGAGGCCCGCTTTAACCAGGCCAACACGCTGCGGCAACTGGGCCGTTACCAAGAGGCCCTGCGCGCCTACGAGCAGATTCTCACCTTCCGCCCCGATAGCTCGGAAACGTGGTATCTGCACGGGCTAACCTTGGCCTCGCTGGGGCAGTGGCAGGGATCCCTAGCTAGCTACGACAAAGCCCTGGCCATTAACCCCAGCAATCCCCAGGTTTGGCAAAGTCGCGGGCTGGCCCTAGTGCACCTGGAGCGCTACGCCGAGGCCCTGGCCAGCTATGAACGGGCCCTGCAACTGGGATCCGCATCGGCTTCCCTCTGGGCCGGCCACGCCCTTGCCCACCACCGCCTGGGCAACTGGATGGAAGCTCTCAACAGCTACGACCGCGCCCTGGCCCAGGATCCCCAGCGCCCTCAGATCTGGGTGCAGCGCGGCCTGGTGCTGATGGACTTAAACCTCTACGGGCTGGCCATCCAGAGTTTTGACCGGGCCCTGCAGATGGATCCCGAAGATGCCGAGGCCCACTACGCCAAAGCCTGCTGCTGCGCCTGGGAAGGTCAGGTGCCCCAGGCTCTGCAAGCCTTGGAGCAAGCCCTGCGCCTGCAGCCGGAGCGCTACCGCCCCTTGCTCTCCTCTGAGCCCTATTTCGACCTCATTCGCAGTGAGCCGAGCTTTACGGCCTTCCTGACAGCCCTCTCCGGCCTTGGAACCGACACGGAGGGATAGCTTGGTAGCTCCGTATTTCGTGCGGGGCGGAAAAGCCCGTAAGCAACTTTAGTTGCTCATCGTCTGCGTCCTGAGTTCCAGAGGATGGGCCGGCAACAGCAATCTGGTGGCTCCGCCCAATGCAGAGGAAACCCGCTGATTTTCCGTAGGGATGCTGTTGCTTACAGCGAAAAACCTGAGCAAACTGAGAACACTCCAGCTCCTGGCAGATCTCGGGGGCAAGTTGTGTTCTTGTTAACATCTGGTAGCATTTTCATGGACACAACCTGATACTGTCTGCCTGCAAGCTTCTTCGCGGTTGG
>NZ_JANSJH010000063.1:5194-16164 GCF_047462495.1 Synechococcus sp. H55.2
CCGCCAACGCCATCGACAGCCGCGGCTCCCCTATCTTTGACTAAAGCTAGTATTGGCGATACTGGATCCCGAGCTGTGGGTGCGTCTATGGCATCCAAACATGAAGATGTTAAAGCCCAAACCGCTGCACTGTTGCGACTGTACCACCAGACTCGGGATCCGGCCCTGCGCAACCGGCTGGTGGAAATGAACCTGGGCTTGGTGCGCAAAGAAGCCCATCACTGGAGTAACCAATGCAATGAGGGGTACGATGACTTGGTACAAATCGGCTGCTTGGGTTTGATTCAAGCCATTGAACGCTTTGATATTACCCGTGGCCTGGCTTTTAGCTCTTTTGCCATGCCCTACATTCGCGGAGAAATTCAACACTACTTGCGGGACAAAAGCTCCACCTTGCGGATCCCACGTCGCTGGACGACTCTGCAACGACAAGCCAAGAAGGTGATTGCGCGCCTGCGGCAAGAGTTGGGCCGTCCCCCCTCTGAGGCCGAGGTGAGAGAAGCTTTGCAACTGACGGACCGGGAATGGCAAGAGATGGAACTGGCTCAACAAAATAGCCTTTTGCTCAGCCTTGATGCCCCCATTCAAACCGGGGAAGATAGCGTTGCTCTAGGCGAGGTCGTTCCAGATCAACGCTACCGCAGTTTTCAACTGGCCGAAGAAGATCGCATTCGCCTACAACATGCCTTGGCCAAGCTGGAAGAGCGCACCCGCCAGATTTTGGAATTTGTCTTCTTCTACGACCTCACCCAAAAAGAAACGGCAGAGCGGCTGGGGATCAGCGCCGTTACTGTTTCCCGCCAGGTCAAAAAGGGGCTGGAACGCCTGGCCAAGTTGTTGAATCAAGATATTTTTTGATATTTTTTAAAGTGTTTGGGCCAAGGCGATTGACGGTGCTTTCCCATCCAGTAAAATGCCGGAGCCTCGGTACTGCAATAGATTGCTAGACTAATGGGAACACCGATCAAAATATATTTGATGAATAGAAAAAAGCGCTCTTCTCGGGATCAACCCTCAGCACCTCGCGGTTTCAAGCCCAAGCTGAACCACAACTTGCTCGGCAGGGATCCCTTCTTCCACGGCCAGCCCAACCGGCTCAGCTTGGCTCCTTATGTGCGCACCTTGCCCTCGGTTGTCGATGCCATGCTGGATTTGGCCCAGGTGGGGCGCGAAGATGTGCTGTACGACTTGGGCTGTGGGGATGGCCGCATCCTCATTCGAGCGGCACAGCGCTTTGGCACGCGGGGTGTGGGGGTGGATATCGACCCGGAGCGCATCCTCGAAGCCCAACAGCGGGCCCAAGAAGCCCAAGTTCAGGATCGAGTCATCTTTCTCCAGCAGGATTTGCTTAATTTGGACTTAGCCCCGGCGACAGTGGTGAGCTGTTATTTGCTGCCCCGCTCCCACCTGCTGATCCGAGACAAGTTGCGCTCACAGCTCCGGCCTGGCGCCCGCTTGGTTACCCATTCCTTCGACATGGGAGATTGGCCCCCCACCGCCACCACCACCGTATCGGATGTCATCAACACCTACACCATCTACCTGTGGCAGATCTAGCCCTCCCAGGCCATCACTTCCCAAACAGCCGCAGAAGGCTGGTGCAACACAATCCGGTTGCCATCGGGATCCTGAAAATCCACCTCCTGTCCGTGAAAAGCTTGCCGCAGGGGGGAGATGGAGAGCCGGTAAGTTTTCGACAGCCCCTCCAGCGTTGTCAGGGATCCCTGTAAATCCTGCACCTGCAAGCAGAGGCTCATCGCCCCGGCTTGAGCAGCAAAGTTGGGGTGACGGCTGCCATAAAGGCCCAGCCGCAACCCTGGCAGACGAAACTCCACATACACCGGCTCCCCCTCGGTTGGGAGCTGAGCTTGAGGAGGGATCCCCAAGAGAGCCTGATAGAAGTGCTGTAGACGGGGTAAATCCGGGGTAGCCACGCTAACCAAGGCACCGGAAATCAGCATTGCAACCGCGTGGGGTAGTTCTGTTGCTTTACCCTAGTCTGGCTCAGGGCTCGAGAACAGAGTGAGCCACAGCCGCAGGCACAAAGGCAGGAGCGGCCAAGCCCGAGGTGAGCAAATAAGGCCGCACCAGCGCCGCCAAGCCGGCAATGAACAGCGGGTCGGCATTTAGGGCGGGCACCCGGCGAAAATCGGCGATCCCAACCTGGTGGGCCAGCTCCCGATACTCGATGTCGATCTCCTGCAGGGTCTCGATGTGCTCCGACACAAAGCTAATCGGCACCACCAGCAACTGCTTCACCCCGCGCGCTCCCAGCTCCGGGATAACCCGTTCGGTATAGGGTTGCAGCCACCGCACCGAACCCACCCGGCTTTGGTAGGAGAGGGTGTGGTCATTGGGGCGCTCCACCTGCTGCCAGATCAGCCGCACACAAGCTTCCATTTCCTGTTGGTAGGGATCCCCGGCCTGGGTGACATAGCTTTCGGGAATGCCGTGAGCGCTAAACAGCACATGCACCCTTTCGGGATCGGCAAACCGATCCAATTGTTCCCGAATGGCTCCTGCCATCGCCTGCACGTACTGAGGCTGATCGTACCAAGAGCTGATCTGGCAGCGCTCGATGCGGCCCAGCTGCGGGTCTTCGGCCCAGAGCCGATCCAGCAGCTTAAAGCTGGAGCCGGTCGTGCTGATGGAATACTGCGGGTAGAGCGGCAGCACCACCAGGCGGGTGATCCCATCCGACTTGATCTGCTGCACCACCGACTCGATGAGCGGGTGCCAGTAGCGCATGGCCACATACACCGGCACGTCGTAGCCCTCGGCCACTAGGTGGGCCTGCAGTTCTCGCGCTTGCTCGGCTGTGATGCGCCGCAAGGGGGATCCCCCCCCAATGGCTGCGTAGTTACGCCGGGATTTTGCGGCCCGCAGCGCGGAGATGGCCCAGGCAAAAGCCCCCTGCAAGAAGGGAAACGGCAGGCGGATCAGCTCGGGATCAGCAAATAGGTTGTAGAGAAAGGGCTGCACATCGGCCTGGGTCTCTGGTCCCCCCAAGTTCAGCAGGAGCACGCCGCTTTTGGACATAGCAAAACTCAATCATCGTTCTTTATCCACTGTAGGGGGTCTTATCCCACAGCGGGAAAGTGGCCTTAAGTTTTTTTGCAGCCTTTCTCATCCACCTAGCCGACGTTGGTGAAAGCGGCAACAGCAGGCCAGCCTCACCTGATGGCGCAGCGAAGTGAAGCTATCGTATACCTATACGCCGCTTGGCTCTGGGACATTGAGCCTCGTCGCCAAGCCTTCTGTCCCTCCCCTGCTGCGCCGTAGCGTGGGGTCTCTCGGAGAAAAACGATGAGTTCTCGCTACCTACTGCCCCCTGCCGAGCCCAAATCTGTCGGCACCACCTACATCCTTTGGGCGCTGGGCATATTCGGGATCTGTGGCGTCCATCGCCTCTATCTGGGCAAAACCGTGACGGGCATTCTCTGGCTTTTGACCTTCGGCCTTTTGGGCTTCGGCCAGTTGATCGACCTGTTTTTGATCCCGGGCATGGTGGAAGATTACAACTTCAAGCTGGCCGTCCTGCAAGGAGTGCGGCCCTCTCCGGCTCCCGCAAAAGCCGTCTCGGCCCCGCCTCAGCCTTTGAAGGGTCAGGCTTTGATGCGGGAGATCCTACGGCTGGCGCAGCAGCGACAAGGGATCCTCACCCTCTCCGAAGTCGCCATCGAGCTGCCTGCTGACTTTGACGAGATTGAAAAAGCGCTGCGAGAGCTGAGCCGGCGGGGCATCGCTTCTCCCGAGAACAACTTGGCTACCGGCGCAGTGGAGTACCACTTCCCTCACCTGTTGCGCTCCCCTGGCGACCGGCGCTCCCTCTGACAACGTCCTACTGGGATCCCAAGATGCCCCGCTGTTTGGCCAGTTGCATCGCCCGGCGAAAGGCCAGCAGGCCCAGCCCGAAGTAGAAAAGGCCGCTGGCCAGAGCCATGAGCAGCCGCAGGGGATCCAAGCCCGCCTCCCGCACCATCAGATCCCGCAGCAAGCCGGCCCCTGCCGTCATGGGCAGCATCTGCCCCAGCCACTTCAGGGATCCCGACCACTCTTCCGTGGGGGTAGCTAGGAGAAAGAGCAGGCCGAATTGGCTCAGGATCAGCAGTTGTTGGATGCGCTTCCAAATCAAGGCAGCAGATCCCAGCAAAAACGAGAAGCCATAGGCCCCCAGCACCACGCTCAAGAGGGGCAACAACAGAGTGGGAGGAAAGCGCAGCCGGCTGCCTGTCAACAGCAAAATGACGCCCAAAATAACGGCGACGACGGAAAAGCGCAACACCAAGCTGGCGCAGGCCCGCGCCAAAAACAGGGTGGCCGCCGAAAAGGGCGAGAGCAACACCTGCTCCAAGGTGCCTGTCTGGGCTTCTACTTGCAGGTTGAGGGCAATATCGTTCACCACAAAAATGACCAGCGTCCAGAGCACATAGCCGATCACCACCGCGTCCAACCGTTCGCCAAATTGGGAGGCCGGCCCCGCCACATACTGAGCGCCGGCAAAGAGGGCATAGAAGAAAAAGGTGGTGATCAGGATCCCGCCCAGGGCTTCTGCCGGATAGCGGATGTACTGGATCCAGGCCCGCTTCAGCTCCGCCCAAAACAGGTGTATCGCCTGCATCATCCTCGCCTATCCCCTCTTTTTAACAGCTTGAGGAAAACATGGGTGAGATCCGCTTCCTCGCGCTTGAGGCTGAGCAGGGGCAAGGGCTTGAGGATCTCCAGCACCTGATACAACGCCTCTGAAGAGCCGCCAAAGCGCAACTGATGGAAGCCGAGAATCTCCACCCCTTGCTGGAGCAGGCGCTCCGCCCGGCTGGGATCGAGGTCTTGTTCCAACTCAATCCGATAAGTACTGGCTGCGCCGGCAAACTGGCGGATCAGCTCCTGCGTGGGGGCCTGGCAGAGGATTCTCCCCCCCTCGATCACGGCCACTTGGTCTGAGAGGGCCTCGGCCATCTCCAGTTGGTGGGTGGTGAGGAGAATGGCCCGACCCGAAGCGGCAATTTGGCGGATCAAGGATTTCACCGCTTGCGCCGCTTCCACATCCAGCCCCAAGGTGGGTTCATCCAGCAACAGCAGAACCGGCTGGTGCAGCAGGGCAACAGCAATGGCCACCTTCTGCTGCATACCCCGCGAAAGGGTTTGCACGGCAACATCCCGTTTTTCCAGCAGGCCAAAGGTCTCCAGCAGCTCCAGCCCCCGTTGGCGAGCCGTTCTGGGGGATAGCCCCCGCAGCACGCCAAAATACTCTAAGTTTTGCAGGGGGGTGAGCCGCCAGTAGAGGTTGCGGTTGCCTTCCAGCACCGCCCCCACCTGGGCCAGCGCACCCGCATCGGCGTGGGGATCCCGTCCCAGGATGCGCACCGTGCCGGCATCCGGCTGGATCAGCCCAGCAATCATCTTGATGGTGGTGGTCTTGCCGGCTCCATTGGGCCCCAAGAAAGCCAGGATCTCCCCTGCCGCCAGCGTCAGAGAGACATCCACCACCGCCCGCACCTGCTTGCCCCCCTGCCGGTAGGTTTTCTGGAGGTGGTGAGCTTCGAGGACTTTCATGAGGCAAGGCAACGGGGAGTGCAAAAGTCCAACCCGAGGAAGGCCGGGCACCCATCCCAGTTTCTCACAGCAGAAGCCCCGCCCCGCAGCCAGGACTAAGTGGCTGTTGGGATCCCGGCCTCTATCCGGCTCAGGGCTAAGCCCATTTTGTCCAGCCACTGCAAAAGGTTCTCCAGTTGCTGCGCCGCAGGCACCATCCCCAGGCCCCGCACCGTCACCTTGCCCGGCTGGTAAACAAAGCGAGGCTGTAGGTGAGTGGGCAGCGCTTCCTTGAGGCGGTTCCAGGCGGGCTCCTCCATGGGAGTTTCCAGAAGCACATGCTCCTTGGCCGGCCTGATACGGGAAAAGCCCAGCCTGCGGGCCAAAATCTTCAGCTCCATCACCCGCAGCAGCTCCTGGGTAGGCCTGGGCAGGGGGCCAAAGCGATCCTGCCATTCCTGGGCAATTTGCAACAGCTCGACCCGAGAGCCGGCAGCAGCCAATTGGCGATAGGCCTGCATCTTTTGATCTTCGTCGGGGATATAGCTTTGCGGGATCATGGCGGTGACATTGAGGTCGATTTGCGTATCTTCCACCTGCGGGATCTCTTGGCCACGAATTTCGCGAATGGCCTCTTGCAGCATCTCCAAATAAAGATCGAAGCCCACAGCATTGACCTGCCCCGATTGCTGCGTGCCCAACAGGTTGCCAATGCCGCGAATCTCCATATCCCGCATCGCCAATTGATACCCAGATCCCAGTTGGGTAAATTCCTGAATGGCCTGCAGGCGTTTGCGGGCCTCTTCGGTGAGGATGCCATCTTCTCGGTAGAACAGCCAAGCATGGGCTTGGATCCCAGCCCGGCCCACCCGCCCTCGCAATTGGTAAAGCTGAGCCAGCCCAAACTCCTGGGCATTTTCGATCAAAATGGTGTTGACACGGGGAATATCCAAACCCGACTCAATAATGGTGGTGCAGACCAGGATATCGATTTCCCCGTTGTTAAAAGCCAGCATCGTCGCTTCCAGCTCTCCTTCCGGCATTTGCCCATGGGCAATGGCAATGCGGGCGCCGGGCACCCATTCCCGCAATTTGGCACTGGTCTCTTCGATCCCTTCAATGCGGTTGACAACATAAAAGACTTGCCCGCCGCGATCCAACTCTTGGCGGATAGCCGTGCGAATGACCTCAGGATTGTAGGGGGAGAGGTGAGTTTTAATCGGGCGCCGCGAGGGCGGGGGAGTTTGGATCAAGCTCATTTCCCTCAACCCCGACAAGGCCATATACAGCGTGCGGGGAATGGGGGTAGCCGTAAGGGTGAGCACGTCCACCTGGGTTTTGAGGAGTTTAATTTTCTCTTTTTGGTTGACGCCGAAGCGCTGTTCTTCGTCGATGACCAAAAGGCCCAAATCGCGAAACTGTACATCCTTGCCTAAAAGCTGGTGGGTGCCCACAATGACATCCAGTTCACCACTTTTGAGGCGGGCCAGGATCTCTTTTTTCTCGTCGGGAGTGCGGAAGCGGTTGAGTAAGCCCACTTGAATGGGATAGGGGGCAAAGCGCTCTTTGAGAGTGTGGTAGTGCTGCTGGGTGAGAATGGTGGTTGGCGCCAAAAGAGCTACTTGTTTGCCAGCGGTTACGGCTTTAAAAATGGCGCGGATGGCCACTTCCGTTTTGCCAAAACCCACATCCCCGCACAGCAGCCGATCCATGGGGCGGGGAGACTCCATATCCCGCTTGATCTCCTGGACGGCGCGAATTTGATCCGGTGTCAGAGGATAGGGAAAAGAGTCTTCCAGCTCCTGTTGCCAAGGAGAATCGAGCGGGAAGGCATAGCCCTCCTGTTGGGCACGCTTGGCATAGAGTTCCAACAGGTCAAGGGCCACTTTTTGCAGGCTCTTTTTAACTTTTTGCTTGGTCTTTTCCCAGGTGCTGCCGGACATTTTGTGCAGCGCGGGGGGGCCATCGCCGCCGGCCCGGTAGCGGGAGAGGGAGTTGACCTGGTCGGCAGCCACCCGCAGCAGGCCATCGCTGTATTGAATGACCAGATATTCTCGGGTTTCGCCGCCGATGGTGAGGCTTTCCAGCCGCAGGAACTGGCCAATGCCATGGGCCCTGTGAACAACAAAATCCCCCGGCTTGAGCAGGTTGGGATCCACCTGGCGGGAGCTGGCCTGGCGGCGCTTGCGCACATAGGTGGGGGTGGCCAGGCTGTGCTGGCCGAAAAACTCGCGGTCGGTCAGCACCACCCACCCCAGCGTGGGCAGGAGAAACCCCTCCAGATCCGCTAGGCCGGAGTACTTCAGGGCCACCGGCGTGTAGGACTGGAGCTGGCGCTCGATAGTCGGAAAATCTTTGGGGTTGGGCACGTACTGGGCCGGGCAGTCGTGTTCCTGCAGCAGAGCCACGGTGCGGGAGGGCTGGGCGGAGAGGATCCACACCTGCAAGTGTTGCTTGCGGTACTCGCGCAGGGTTTTGGCCAGGGATCCAAACTGGTGGGGAGTGGCAGGGACAGGCCGGCTTTTGAGGTCGAGGACAGCTTCCCCCTCGCCAGCAGGGGCAAAGGCACGGGCCAACAGGCGGGGGAAGGGATCCCACTCAGCGGCCTCAAGATCGAAGGGGCGGTGGAAGGGCACTAGAGCCGGCTCAGCAGCCTGGGCCAATTGCCACTGCTCCTGGGCGTGGGCTAGCCACTGCCGGCTGTGGGCCTGGCACTGCTCCGGCTCGTCGATCAGGATCAAGGTATTGGGATCCAAGTAGCTCAGCAGGTTGGCCGGTGGATCGTAGAGCAGGCCGAGAAAACGGCGCAGGCCTTCTGGGGGAGGCGATCCCTGCTGCCGCAGGGCGGGGGAGAGCTGCTCCATCTTTTCCTGCAGCGCTGGCCAGAGCATGGGCCCATAGCCGGTGGGGGTCAGCCAGACAGAAGGGATCCCATCTTGGGAGCGCTGGCTTACCGGGTCGAACTCCCGCAGCCGTTCCAGCTCATTGCCAAACCACTCCAGGCGCACCGGCCACTCGCAGGCCACCGGGAAAATGTCGAGAATATCGCCCCTTTGGCTCCACTGCCCCTCGCTTTCCACCAGGCTTACCCGCTGGTAGCCCAGCCGGGCCAACTGCTGCCCCAACTGCTGCGGCGACAGCTCCAGGCCAGGTTCCAGCTTGAGGCAGAAGGCCTGAAACACCTCTGGGGGGGGAAGATGGGGTTGTAAGGCCCGCTCCGTGGCCACAACGGCCATGCCCTTTCTGCCCTGGAGACAATCGGCCAGCACCTGCAATTGTCCCCACACCAGCTCCGGCTCCAGGTCAAACGGCTCATAGGGGGAAGCCTCGGAGGTGGGATAAAGCTGCACGCTCTCCCAGCCCATGCCCTCCAGTTGCGCCGTCCAGCGGCCTGCTTCTTCCAAAGTGGCAGTCACCACCAGCAGGGATCTCCCCTCCTGCTGGGCCAAAGCCGAGGCCATCAACCCCTTGGCGATCCGCCCTGCCCCTTGAATGGCTGCCTGTCGCCGCGATCTCAAGCGGGCGGCCAACTCTGGCATCAAGCCGGATTGGGCGAGAAAGCGCACCAGCGGGACAAACGACATCTTCCACCCCCCACTGCCAACTGGGATCTCCAACAAGCCGGGATCCCAATTCTGGCAGGCCCTGAGGAAAATTTGCATGGCGTTATCCCCGCCCCTCAACGGGCCATTTCGGGATTGCGGATCCCCAGGCTGCCGAGTTCGCAACCCTCTTTATCCTGTAGTCTGCTTTACACGAAGAAAACCCCTTCTTCCAAGATCCTAAAGTTAACCTTTAGAGTCGAGCAGCCCATCGCTGATCTTGGTCAAGATGCAATCCTAGGAGGAACAAAAAAGATAGCCTTCCCGACCTCATCCAAATGGGTACGGATGTCTGCAGCGAACATACCTAGAGGCGTGCCTGCACAAACTGCAGCAGAGAGGGTTGGGAAAAGTTGAGTTTATCCATCCAAACTGGGTGCCAATCATGTTTCTAGACACCGTCGCACTTTCTCGACTACAGTTTGCCCTCACGGCCATTTTCCATATGCTATGGCCGGTTTTAACAACGGGACTGGCTATTTATCTTGTTGTTATAGAGGGCCTTTGGCTAAAAACCCGCAATCTAGATTACTATCGCCACGCTCGTTTCTGGTCAAAGATCTATGTGTTGAACTTTGGCATCGGCGTGGCCTCAGGGTTGCCGATGGCCTTTCAATTTGGCATGAACTGGGCCCCTTTTTCTGAGGCGGTGGGCGACTTCTTTGGAACCGTCCTTGGGTTTGAGGGCACGATGGCCTTTATGCTGGAGGCCAGCTTTTTGGGGATCATGCTCTTTGGCTGGGAGCGGGTGCCGCCGGTGATTCACTGGATCTCGACAATCCTGGTGGCCTTCGGCGCCAACCTCTCTACCTTTTGGATCCTGACGGCCAACTCTTGGCTACAGACGCCGGCAGGGGGGGTATTTGTCGATGGGAAGTTTGTGGTGCGCGACTACCTGCAGGCGATTGTCAATCCCTTCATGGTTAATAGCTTTCTGCACATGTTTTTTGCCACTTTGGAAACCTCTTTGTTTGTGATCGGTGGCATCAGCGCCTGGTACATTCTCAAGCGGCGGCACAGCGAGTTTTTTTCCCGTTCCCTCAAAGTGGTCTTGGCAATGGCTCTGGTGGTGGCCCCCTTGCAGGTGTTTATCGGCCACTTGAGCGCGGAGCAAGTGTATCGCTATCAACCGGCCAAGCTGGCGGCCATGGAGGCCCAGTGGGAGACGATCCCCGCCGGCGAACGAGCCGATTGGAGCCTGTTAGCCCTGCCCAACGACCGAGAAGAGCGCAACGAGTGGGAGGTGAAGATCCCCGGTGCGCTGGGCTATCTGCTGGAGTTTAAGCCCAGGCTGGATCGACCGGTGCAGGGCCTGAAAGCTTGGGATCCCCAAAATCGTCCTCACATGATTGGCCTCATCTACTACTCCTTTAGGACAATGGTGGCCATTGGCCTGTTTCTGGCCGGGCTTATGGGGGTGACCTTGATCCAGTGGTTGAGGGGCAAGCTGTCGGCGGAGGCCCTCTCCCAGCAGAAGTGGCTGATGTGGGCTTGGGTCTTCGCCGCACCCCTGGGATACATTGCCGTGGAGACCGGTTGGATCGTCCGCTGCGTGGGCCGGCAGCCCTGGATTGTGTATGGACAACTGCGCACCGCGGAATCCGTTTCGCCGCTGCCGCCGGGAGAGGTGCTGTTTTCTTTGGTCGGCCTGACTGCTTTGTATACGGTGTTTTTCGTGGCTGCCCTTTACTTTGGCAGCCGCATCATCCGCAGAGGGCCTGACCTGGAGCTGCCTGCCCCCGTTCCGGCAACCCAGCCGGTGATGGTGATCGAGCCTGCCCGCCACGAGCCGGATCGCCGTCCTGCAGAAGCTCGCTAGCGCCGGTGCAGCCC
>NZ_JANSJH010000064.1:0-16086 GCF_047462495.1 Synechococcus sp. H55.2
GCTGCTGCGCCGTCCCCGCCCTCAGGAACCTCCGCGGCTCAGCCTGCCGGAGTGAAGGGCCGCCAGGGGTTCCAGTTGCTGAGCCTGCTGCTTGAGGCGCTTGATTAACTGCTTGCACACCACCTCGCACAGCTCAAAACAGATGGGATCCGCAATTTGGTAGTAGACGCTCACGCCCCTGGGCTCGCGGCTGACGATCCCTGCCTGCGCCAGGATCTTGAGATGTTTGGAAACGTTGGCCTGGCCCATGCCGGTGGCCTCTAGGATTTGGGTAACGTTCTTGGGCCCCGAGCGCAACTGACACAGGATCTGCAGCCGGCTGGGCTCCGCCAAAACCTTGAAGTACTCCGCCACGCTGGTCAGCACTTCCGGCGTCAGGGTCAACTGGCACTCGTCTTTGCCACCTTTCACGAGCTTGTCCCAATCCATAGTCTGTTCTGTCTTGAGGGAGGTGGTAGCTTGATTTTAACACCAAATAGTTATACAGTAGAATGAGAACCCGGATGCGGAGCACGTTCAGGTTCTTGCCAACAGACAGGAGGGCAGCATGCTATTTCGCCAACTGTTCGACTCCGAGACGAGCACCTACACTTATTTAATCGCAGACCCAGACACCCGCGAGGCCGTACTGGTGGATCCGGTGTTGGAGCAGGTGGAGCGGGACTGGAAGTTAATTCGAGAGCTGGGTCTGACCTTGAAGTACTGCCTGGAGACCCACGTTCACGCCGACCACATCACCGGTACCGGCAAGCTGCGGGAGTTGAGCGGCTGCCAAGGGGTGGTGCCGGTTCAGGCCAAGGCACAATGTGCCGACCGCTTCATCGGCCATGGGGAAACGCTGCAGGTGGGATCCATTGTCATCGAGGCCATCGCCACCCTGGGCCACACCGACAGCCACATGACCTACCGCGTCAATGGGGATCGCGTTCTGACCGGCGATGCCCTGCTCATTCGCGGCTGCGGGCGCACCGATTTCCAAAGTGGGGATCCCGGCTTGATGTACGACCACGTGACGCAGCACCTGTTTACCCTGCCGGACGAGACGCTGGTCTATCCCGGCCATGACTACCGGGGACACACCGTCTCCACCATTGGTGAAGAGAAGCGCTGGAACCCCCGCTTCGTGGATCCGGAAACCGGTAAGCTGCGCTCGCGGGAGAGCTTTATTGCCCTGATGAACAGCCTCAACCTGCCGCAGCCCAAGAAGATCCAGGAAGCGGTGCCGGCCAACGAGCAGTGCGGCCAAGTGGCAGCCGCAGTTTAGTCGCTAGGGCTGGCTAGACTTCTCTCAGGCGGCCCGTCAGAAAGGGGAGGGTTGAGAGTGGATCCCAAACATCTCTATGAGAGGGATTTCTATGCTTGGACTCAGCAACAAGCCCAATTTCTGCGGGAGCGGGCTTGGGAGAAGCTAGATCTGCCCCATTTGATTGAGGAGATGGAATCGTTGGGCAGGCAACAGCGGCAAGAGCTGCGTAACCGGCTGGGGGTTTTGGTGGGGCACCTCCTCAAGTGGGAGTATCAGCCGCAGGCCAGATCGGTAAGCTGGCTTCTTACCCTACAGGTGCAGCGGCAGGAAGTTCTGGATCTGCTGGAGGAAAACCCAAGCCTGAGGCCCTATTTGCCGGAGGCCATCTCCAAGTCTTACCTGAGGGCGCTCCAACTGGCTCTAGAAGAGACCAAGCTGCCCAGAAAGACTTTTCCCCAGACCTGCCCTTACTCTCCCGAGCAAATCCTGGATAGCCAGTTTTATCCTGGCGAGCCCAGCAGGTTGCTGGAGGAGGAAGATTAGAAATCCCTAAGTCTTACAACAACCCTAGAAGCAAGGAAGAAACCATGACCGTAGCTCAACAAAATCCTACAGCTCAGCAGGAACGGGATCCCCGTCTCAAGGAGATCGACGCTTGGACTTTAAAGCAGTGGCTGGATCAAGGGCGGGTACAGCTCATTGACGTGCGGGAGCCGGCAGAATACCACGACGAGCGGATCCCGGGGGCGATCAACATGCCTCTATCTACCTTTGACCCCGCCAAGGTGCCGATCTCGACGCCGGAAAAGCCGGTGGTGCTGCAGTGCCGCATGGGCAGCCGCTCCATCCGTGCCGGCTGTCAGTTGCTCGAATACGGCTGGCCGGAAGCCATTAGCCTCAAAGGTGGGATCGAAGCGTGGAAGGCCGCCAAGCTGCCCACCACCCGCACCCGCAACGCGCCCATCTCGCTAATGCGACAGGTGCAGATTACAGCGGGATCCCTGGTGCTTGTAGGAACCCTGCTGGGAGCCTTTGTCCATCCCGGCTGGCTGGTATTGAGTGGCTTTGTGGGGGCGGGGCTGGTGTTTGCCGGGATCACCAACACCTGTGGCCTGGCGCTGCTTTTGGCCCGCCTGCCCTGGAACCGGGGTCAGACGCTATGAGCGGGATCCCGTCCGCCTCTTCCCCAAAGCAGGGGGTTTGGGCGCGCTACCTGCCCTTGGCCAAGGATTCCCTGTGGTGGCTTCGCTACCAGCGAGAGGATCTGCCGGGGGATCTCATTGCCGGGGTGGTCTCGGCCATCCTGTTGGTGCCCCAGAGCATGGCCTACGCGCTGCTGGCCGGCCTGCCCCCCGAGACAGGCCTCTACGCCAGCATCCTGCCGGTGATCGCCTACGGCTTCCTGGGATCCAGCCGGGCTTTGTCGGTGGGGCCGGTGGCCATCATCGCCCTGCTGGTAGCCTCGGGTTTGGAGCCGCTGGCCGAGCCGGGCAGCCCGGAGTATGGCCAGTTGGCGCTGGGCTTAGCTCTGGAAGCGGGCCTGATCCAGCTAGGGGTAGGGCTGTTGCGCCTGGGGTTTTTAGCCAATTTCCTGAGCCACTCGGTTATAACGGCCTTTAGCAGTGCCGCAGCCCTAATCATTGCCCTTAGCCAGCTCCGCCATCTGCTGGGGGTGAAGCTGGCCAACACCGAGTCCTTCTGGCTGCTGCTGCAACGGCTGTGGCAGAGCCTGGATGGGGTCAACTGGGCCACCCTGGGGCTGGGGCTGTTGTCCATCGCCCTGTTGGTGTACGCCCAGCAGAAGCTGCCGGCGCAACTGCGCCGCTGGGGGATCCCGCCCCTCTGGGAGTTGCTGCTCACCAAGAGTGCTCCCCTGGCGGCCGTTTTCTTAACCACCCTGCTGGTTTGGGGGCTAAACCTCTCGGAGAGAGCGGGGGTGGCGGTGGTGGGATCGATTCCGGCTGGCCTGCCACCGCTGACGTTTCCCCAACTGAGCTGGCCAGAATGGGGATCCCTGCTGCCCACCGCCCTAACCCTCAGCTTGGTGGGCTTTACGGAAAGTTATGCCATGGCCCAGGCCCTGGCCAGCAAGCGGCGGCAGAAAGTGGATCCCAACCAGGATCTGGTGGCCCTGGGAGTGGCCAACGTGGCAGCAGCCGTCAGCGGTGGCTTTCCGGTCACGGGTGGGATCAGCCGCTCGGTGGTGAATGCTCAGGCGGGGGCCAACAGCGGTCTGGCCTCGGTCATTACGGGATCCCTGATAGCTCTGGCCATGATCTGGCTGATGCCCCTGTTTACTTTCCTGCCCCAGGCCACCCTAGCTGCCGTTGTGCTGGTGGCGGTGCTGGGACTGGTGGATTTTCACCCCCTGCTGCAGAGCTGGCGCTACGACCGCGGCGATGCCCTCGTTTGGCTGCTCACCTTTGCCAGCGTGTTGGCGATTGGGGTGGAGCGGGGGATTGGTCTGGGGGTGCTGGCCTCCCTTCTCCTCTTCCTCTGGCGGGCCAGTCGCCCCCACATTGCCATCGTTGGCCAGGTGCCGGGCACCGAGCACTACCGCAACGTGCTGCGCCATGAGGTGATTACCGATCCGCGCATCTTGGCGGTGCGAGTGGATGAGAGCCTGTTTTTTGCCAACGCCGCCTACCTGCAGGAGTACATTCTGCAAGAGGTAGCAGCGCGGCCAGCAGTGGAACAGGTGCTGCTGGTGGCCAGCGCCATTAACTTCATCGACGGCAGCGCTCTGGAGGCCCTGACCGAATTGGTGGAACGTCTGCACCAGATGGGGGTGGGCTTTGCCCTGGCCGAGGTGAAGGGGCCGGTGATGGATTGCCTCAAAAGGGTGGGGTTTGTGGAGAAAGTGGGCGCTGAGCGCTTTTTCTTGTCGACCCACCAGGCGATGCAGGCACTCAAATCCCAGGCGATGCCGGCAGCCGCTTCCGGATGAGCACCAGGGGGGTCTGCTCCGCTGCATTGCCCGCCGGGTTCTTGCGCAGCGCCTGCTCCACCAGCTCCCGCTCCACCCCTGGGCTGGCCGCCAGAACGCTTACCTCACCTAGGTCGTTGGCATCCACAATGGCCACCTCGTAGCCAGTCTGGGCGTGGAGCTCGGCCACCAGCTTAGCTGGATGCCGCGGCCCCAAGACGATGAACTGGTCGTAGGGGGGCAAGGTGCCGGTGACATCGTCGATGAGGTCGGCCTGCTCCCCCGCCAGGGCATAGAACACCCCTGGGATCCCCAACAACTTGGCCAGGGATCCGACAACAAAAGCCCCCAGCACCCGCCAGGCTCCCGAGCAGTCGATCAGCGTCTGCATCCCGTAGCAGCTTGAGAGACTGGTCTTGGAGGGGAAGAAGTAGCAGAGGGTGCGGGCTAGCCAGCCAGGCTGCACCTGCAGGGGATGGCGAAAGTGGCCCTGGACGATGGCCGCCGCGCTTTCCGAGATGGCCACGATATCACCGGGCTGGATGTGAGGGCCCACGTAGCGCTGCAGCACCTCGGCAAGGTCATCGCTGGGGGTAAGCAGAGGGGTGGGAATGGCAGCCCAACTCACCGGCCCCTGCTGCTGCCAGGCCAGCTCCGGCAAGGGATCCACTTCCTGCAAGGGCAGGATTAGGTGGCTAGTCTTAAGGGTGCGCCGCTGCCGCCCGTACTGGACGTAGTCCAGCTCCAGCCAGGCCGAGCGCAAATCTGCCAGCCCTTCCCCCCTCAGCTCGATCTCCACTTCCAAGCCGGTCTGGCTTTGGGGGGTAATGATGTAGGCCTGCCAGTAGTTGTCCTGGCGAGGGGGCAGATCCACATGGCGGGAGCGCAGGCGGATCTGGGTTTGGATCCCTTCGATGGAGCTGGCACTGAGCAAATGCAGTCGCGGCTGCACCTGGGCCAAGGTGACCTCAAAGATGGGGTTGAGGTTGCGGGCCACGAACTCCGCCTGGATCAGCCAGTGATCGGGGCTGAGGCGGTTGAGGTGCCAGCTCTGCGGCTCCACCACCAGGCAGTCGGCGGGGCGGGTCTTCCGCCAGTACAGCACCGTCGCCAAACTCAAGAGCAGCCCGGCCACCACCTGAATCCAGCCTGAGGGATCCCCCAGCCAACGCCAGATCCCCCAGAGGCTCAAGACCACCCCAGCCAATACGCCGGCCACCACACCTCGGCTCACCATCCGGATTGTTGCCATCGGGATCCCACTCCTTGCAATCGTTAAGCCCTGCTAAAGCCTGCCCCTTCCGTCCAGCCCGCCCTTTAGACTACAGGTACCGACCAAGCCCTAGTCATCCTACCGGGAAACCGACAGCAAGCGGTCGCAGAATCTCTACCCACATTTCCATCTCAAACATTTAGACTACAAATAGGTTGCATTCTAAGTTTTTCTACAGCATCCTGCGGAGGTCGCCCATGGCCCACAAACAGCAGTTCAAAAGCTTTGACGATATGATCCAGGGATCCAAAACTCCCATTCTGGTGGATTTTTACGCCACCTGGTGTGGTCCCTGTCAGGTCATGGCCCAGGTGTTGGAGCAGGTGAAGCCCCAAGTGGGGGACGCCATCTCCTTTGTTAAGGTCGACACCGAAAAGTACCCCAACATCGCTGCCCGCTGGGGGATCTACGCCGTGCCAACTCTGATCCTGTTTAAAGACGGGAAGCCGGTTGACCGCATTGAAGGGCTGCTACATCCCCGAGCTCTGCTCGAGCGGCTACGGGCCCAGGTCAACTTACCGGTGGCCTGAGCTTTGCAGGGGCTTGAGCCTGTGCCGCTTCTCCAAGTTCACCTGGCAGGAGAGGTGCCCTACCGCACCGCTTGGGCTTGGCAGCAGGCCCGGTTGGCCCGGATGATCCGCGATCCTGAGGTGCCGGATGGGCTTTTGTTGCTCACCCACCCGCCGGTCTACACCCTGGGGGCAGGGGCCGATCCCAAGTTTCTCAAAAGCCTGGCTGGACGGATAGGATCTCCGGATACTCAGCCAGAGTCCCCTGCTCCTGAGGGGCCGGAGATTCTGCGGGTGGAGCGGGGCGGCGAGGTGACCTACCACGGGCCGGGCCAGTGGGTGGGCTATGCCCTACTGAACCTAAAGCGCCATAGGACTGTCTACGGCTCCCATGGCCAGCCGGATCTGCACCGCTACCTGCGCCACCTAGAAGAGGTGCTCATCCAGACCGTAGCCCACTTTGGCCTGCGGGGGGAGCGGATCCCTGGCCTGACAGGGGTTTGGGTGCAAGGCCACAAGGTGGCGGCCATCGGCATCAAGGTCTCCCGCTGGGTTACCTACCACGGCTTTGCCCTCAACGTCTGTCCGGATCTGCCTGCCTTCGCGGCCATCGTGCCCTGTGGGATCCCCGATCGCCCGGTGGGATCCCTGGTGCAGTTTTGTCCGGGGGTAACAATGGCTGCCGTAGCCCCAGGGTTGGTGCAATCTTTTTGTCATGTCTTCGGGCTGCAGGCCCAGGCAGTTTCCCTGGCCGAGTGGTTGGGAGAGCCTCCTTGGTTTGTCTAAATCCGAGATGGTCCTGGATTAATCCAAGGGCGACTACTCCACCCCCAACTGGCGCAGCAGTTGCTGCAGGATGGCTTGGTCAGCAAAGTTGCCGCTTTGGGAAAAAAGAGCCAAGGCCTGGCGAAAGGCAGCCATGGCAGCCTCTCGCTCCCCCAGTTGCAGGTGGGCCACGCCGCGGCTAAAGTAGGCCTCTGGGATCCCCGGATCCAACTGGATGGCCCGCTCCGCATCGGCTAGGGCTTTTTGGGGCTGGCGCAACTGGTTGTAAACGTAGCTGCGGTTAACGTAGGCTGGCGCATAGGTGGGATCCAACTCCACTGCCCGATCCAGATCCGCCAAAGCCGCCACCGGATCCCCGCGCAGCAACTTGAGGGATCCCTGCCAGTTAAACTCGGAAGCAGAGCTTCGGGTGGAGCTCTTCTCAGGAGGAGTGGGGGAGGTGGGCAAAGAGAGGGCGGGGGCAGGAGCCAGGAATGCCGCCAAGCAACCTATGAGAGCCACCCTTCCCCATCGCCGCTTCATCGTGCTCCGCTGAGGATCCCAACCCAGTCCAGTATAGACTGCCCGCAAGAGGGGCCATCCTTGCACTTAACCAACCCGCCGAGAAGCCCCGCTTTGGACCCGGGATGAGAGGCGGATTAGCTAAAATAGCTTGGCTTATCCTATCGTACTGACGGAAAAGGCACCTTGATCGAGCGCTACACTCTGCCAGAAATGGGCCAGATTTGGTCCACCGCCCACAAGCTCCAGACCTGGCTACAAGTAGAGCTGGCCGTCTGTGAGGCGCAGGCGGAGCTGGGGCGGATCCCTCAAGAGGCTCTGCAGGAGATCAAAGCCAAAGCTGCCTTTGACCCGGCGCGGGTTTTGGCAATCGAGGCGGAAGTCAAGCACGATGTTATTGCCTTCTTGACCAACCTCAACGAGCATGTGGGCGAGGCGGGGCGCTACATCCACCTGGGCTTGACCAGCTCGGATGTGTTGGACACAGCCTTGGCCCTGCAGCTTGTAGCCTCGGTTGAGATCTTGCAAGCTCGGCTGGCCGACCTCATCGCTGCTTTGCGTGAGCAGGCCCGCCGACACCGCTACACCTTGATGATGGGCCGCACCCATGGCGTCCATGCCGAGCCCATTACCTTTGGCTTTAAGCTGGCCGGCTGGCTGGCCGAGTGCCTACGCCATCAGGAGCGCCTGACACGCCTGCGGGAGGTGGTCGCCGTGGGCAAGATCTCCGGCGCCGTGGGTACCTACGCCAATGTGCCCCCCCAGGTGGAACAGTTGGCCTGCGCCCGCTTAGGCCTCAAACCGGATACGGCCTCGACGCAGGTGCTCTCCCGCGATCGCCACGCTGAGTATGTGCAGACCTTGGCTTTGATTGGCTCTTCTCTGGAGCGCTTTGCCACCGAGATCCGCCACCTACAGCGGACAGAGGTGCTGGAGGTTGAGGAGTACTTTGCCCCCGGCCAAAAGGGATCCTCCGCCATGCCCCACAAGCGCAACCCCATCAAGTCTGAACAACTGACGGGAATTGCCCGCCTCTTGCGGGGGTATGCTGTCTCGGCCCTGGAAAACATTCCCCTCTGGCATGAGCGGGATATTTCCCATAGCTCTGTAGAGCGGGTCATCCTGCCCGATGCCTCCATCCTCTGCCACTACCTACTGGTCAACATGGCAGATCTGGTGCGCCACCTGCAGGTTTACCCTGCCAACATGGAGCGCAACCTCACCCTCTACGGTGGTGTTGTCTTTAGCCAGCAGGTGCTTTTGGCTTTGGTGGAGAAGGGCTTGAGCCGTGAGGAAGCCTACCGCCTGGTGCAGGAAAATGCCCACCGCGCCTGGAACCAAGCCGGCGGAGATTTCCACGCCAATCTGCTGGCGGATCCCAGAGTAATGGCCCACCTGAGCGAGGCGGAGCTGCAGGCCTGCTTTGACCCACGGCGGCACCTCACCCACCTGGACGAGATCTTTGCCCGCTTGGGCATTTGAGGATCCCCTATGGCTTGGCAGCGGCAACATGTCTTGGGGCTGGCGGACTTTACCCGCGAAGAGTATCAAATTGTCTTGCAAACCGCCGCCAGCTTTCAGGAAGTGCTGACCCGGCGGCTGCCCAAGGTGCCCACCCTGCAGGGGAAGGTGGTGGTGACGCTGTTTTTCGAGCCTTCCACCCGCACCCGCAACAGCTTTGAGCTGGCGGCCAAGCGCCTGTCAGCGGATGTGCTCAACTTTTCCCCCGGCACCTCTTCGCTAAGCAAGGGGGAAACCATTTTGGATACGGCTCGCACCTTTTTGGCCATGGGATCCGACGTGCTCATCGTCCGCCACGCCCAGGCCGGGGTGCCGCAGCAGTTGGCCGCCGAGATCAATCGCCGCGGATCCCCAGCGGGGGTGCTAAATGCGGGGGACGGCCTGCACGAACATCCCACTCAAGGTTTGCTGGATCTATTTACCCTCTGTAGCCACCTGGATCCGCAGCGACCTCGCCTCGAGCTGCTGCAGGGGGTGAAGGTGGCCATTGTCGGTGACATCCTCCACTCGCGGGTAGCCCGCTCCAACATCTATGCTCTAGTGGCCGCTGGCGCAGACGTCCACTTGGCCGGCCCGCCCACCCTGTTGCCCAAAGACTTTGCCCAGTTTGTGCCCGGCCATACTCTGCCGGTGCACTGGCAGTTGGAGCCGGCCCTAGCAGGAGCCCGCTTCGTCATCGCCCTGCGCCTGCAACGGGAGCGGATGAGCGAATTCCTCATCCCCAGCCTGCAGGAATACCACCACCTTTTCGGCCTCACCCAGCAGCGGCTGCGCCTGTGCCACCCCGAGGTGAGGGTTCTCCACCCCGGCCCAGTCAACCGCGGCGTGGAACTGAGTTCTGAAGTGATGGAGGATCCCAGCCTCAACCTCATCGAGCGGCAAGTTGCCCACGGCGTTGCGGTGCGCATGGCTTTGCTGTACCTGATGGGCGGCGGGCGGATCCCGGCTTAGACCTCCCCCTTTCCCCTCTGGTCGGGGAACTTGAGGAGCTGCTTGACGTCTAGAGTGCTGAGGTTACTCTTCTAGCCAACTCAACGCTCTCCGCAAAAGCAAGAAAGAAGCTCTTGCGGGGGCTCTTCTGGAAACATTGAACCCTACATAAGCCTATATAGGCTTGGCAAGATTTGGGGCAGCTTTCTGCTCTAGGTTCTGCGCAACTTATCTTCTGTTCAAACTTTTTTTCTGGCTGGCCAGCATCATCTTTTATTTGGATCGAGGTCACCTAGCCAAGTCTAAGACAAGCTAAAAGCCTTGCAAAATAAGCTTTTCACAGATCCTGAGCTCCAGGATCATTTTTTGCTGCTATCTAAACCCAAGCAAATCACCAGGTAAAAAATCAAGAGCTCATAGCAATCATCTCATTTAGAAAGACACCGACTTTTTCTTCTGGCTTAACCTAAACTTAACCTTAACATATTCTACTCTTAACCTTGAGGTTGTAGAGTTATAGGCGTCGATTAAAATCAGACATTTCTTTCTTATGCGATCTCTGCTCTCTGCTTCTGTTTCTTCTATCGCGGCTCTGGCGGTGGGAGCCCTGGCGCTGGCCCCGGCCCAAGCCCAAACCGTGCAAATCTCTGGCGCAGGTGCTACCTTCGCTGCGCCGCTGCTGCAGCGCTGGTTTGATGCCTACAATCGCACCGTAGATCCCAATGTGCAAGTCAGCTACCAGTCTGTTGGGAGCGGTGCCGGTCTGGAGCAATACATCAACGGCACGGTGGACTTCGGTGCTTCCGAGGGGCCGATGAACGAAAAGAACAATGCCTCTCGCTACAAGAGCTTCAAAGAGAAATACGGCTACGAGCCCCTGCAACTGCCTCTGGCGGGGGGCGCCATTGAATTTGCCTACAACCTGCCCGGCATCGGCGACAAAGAGCTCGTGCTCAAGCGGGAAACCTACTGTGGCATTGTTACCGGCGAAATCACCCGCTGGGACGACATTCGCATCAAGGCCCAAAACCCCAACCTGGCAAGTCGGCTGCCCGCGCTGGACATCACCTGGGTGCACCGCTCCGACGGCTCTGGGACGACCTTCGTGTTCAGCAACCACATCAACGCTGCTTGCCCCAACTGGAAGGGCGGCGTGGGAACCACGGTGGAGTGGCCGGTTGGCATCGGTGCCCAGGGCAACGAAGGGGTAGCCGCCACCATCAAGCAGGAGCAAGGGGCAATTGGCTATGTGAACCAGTCCTTTGCCAAGCTGGAGCAACTGACTACTGCTCGCATAGAAAACAAAGCGGGCAAGATTGTCGAGTTTTCTCCTGAGCGGGCTACTTCTGCCCTCAACGCTCCCCTGCCCGAAGATTTTGCCCTGCTGGTGCCGGATCCCGAAGGGCCTGACGACTACCCCATCGTTGGTTTGTTCTGGGTGATGCTCTACCGCGAATATCCTGACGAGCAAAAGCTGAAGAAGCTGGTGGAAGCCATCAAGTGGACGCAGGGGCCAGAGGGCCAAGCCATCACCAAAGAACTGGACTACATCCCCATGCCGGAGCCGGCCATCCAGCGGATCTTCGCCGAGCTGGATAAGATCAAGGTCAACCCCAACGCGAAGCGATGAGTTGCTGTCCTGTTGAAAGGTGTTAGTTGAGGGCCAGTGGTCAACAAGAGGCTGTGCTCTTCCTGTTGGCTACTGGCTTGCCGCTTTGCTGATTTTTAACGGGTAAAAGTTCTGTCGGCACTGACTTTTGACGTTGTCACCAGTCTGAGTCCAACAAGCTTTTGGTGTTCACTGTTGGCCAGGACACAGACAACTGCAACACCGATGGAATGTAGGGTGAGAGAGGTTTTGCCACAATCTGCCCACCAGTAGAATTGCCACAGCGGGGATCCTATGACTTCGGCAGCCAGAGACTACGACTTATCAACGGATGTTGCTATTGAAAAGAAAATGGATGTTTCCCGCGCCCTCGACGTGGGTTTTGTCCGCCTAACTTTGGTGCTGGCAGGGTTTGCCGGCATCATTCTCATTTGGGTGATCGTGCAGACCACTGAGGCAGCCCTGCCGGCCATGCGCCAGTTTGGCTTGGGCTTTCTGGTCACCAGCCGCTGGAACCCGGTGGAAAACATCTATGGGGTGTTGCCCCAGATCTACGGCAGTTTGATGACCTCTCTGGTGGCCCTGATTTTTGCCATTCCTCTGGGCATCGGCACCGCCATTTTCTTGACGGAAGATTTTGCCCCCAAGTGGATAACGGCGCCGATTGCCTTTGCCATTGAGCTGATCGTGGCCATTCCCAGTGTGGTGCTGGGGCTGTGGGGCATCTTTGTGCTCATTCCGGCGGTGCGGCCCATCTTCCGAGCCATCAATCAGACGCTGGGGTGGATCCCTTTCTTCGGCGGCCCGGCTCCCCGAGGCCCCAGTCTGTTGATTGTAGCCATGGTGCTGGGGATCATGATTTCCCCCATCATCATTTCCATCACCCGCAGCACCCTTGAATCGCTGCCCCGGGGCCTCAAAGAGGGCGCCTTGGCGTTGGGAGCCAGCCGCTGGGAGACGATCTTGACGGTGATGATCCCGGCGGGCCTGTCGGGCATTGTCAGCTCGATCATGCTGGCATTGGGACGAGCCTTGGGGGAGACCATGGTGGCAGCAATGATTTCCGGCAACGCCAACCGCATCAACATCTCCCTGCTGCAGCCAGGATCCACCATTACCGGCTTGATTGCCTCTCAGTTCGGCGAGGCAGGACGCCTGCAGGTGTCGGCCCTTATGTATGCCGGTGTGGTGTTGATGGTGCTGACCCTGTTGGTTAACGTCATGGCCGAAATCATCATCCGCAAGTTTCAAAACTTGGAGCAGTAACCGAGGAGCCTCGTCATTATGTCCCAGTCAGCCCAGCTTGTTCCTGAGGAGATCGACATTAGCCGTGCCGCTGTTGCCCCCCTGCGGAGATACACGAGCATTGCCTTGACGCTGCTGAGCGGACTGTTTGTGGCCGCCATCATGGCTGCCCTATCTTGGGTGCTGTGGGACATCGGTAAGGAGGGCATCCAGAGGATAAGCTGGGACGTCCTCACCGAGACTCGCTACCCGGCTCCAGGGTTAGCAGAGGGGGGGTTTGGCCACGCTATCGTCGGCAGCGTAATGGTTCTGGCCACGGGGGCGGCTTTGAGCTTTCCCTTCGGGATCCTAGCGGCCGTTTACCTGTCGGAGTTTGGCCGCGGCAGCCGCTTGGCCTACTTGGTCAAGTTCTCCTGTAACGTGCTCACGGGCGTGCCGGCCATTCTCTGCGGCCTGTTTGCCTACGCTTTGGTGGTGCGGGGATCCGGCTTCTCGGCTTTTTCGGGGGGAGTTGCCCTGGGCGTGTTGATGCTGCCCATTGTCATCCGCTCCACGGAAGAGGCACTGCTTTTGGTGTCGCCGGATATGCGTTTGGCTTCGGTTGGCCTGGGGGCCACTCGCTTTCAGACCACAATGCGCATCGTCCTGCCGGCAGCAGCCCCGGCCATTGTAACAGGCTTGATCTTGGCCTTGGCGCGGGCTGCCGGCGAGGCAGCACCTCTACTTTTTACTTCCTTCAACAACAATTTCTGGTCAACCAACCTGTTTGGACCGGTGGCTACCCTGCCGGTGATGGTTTACTTCTTCTCAATTATTCCCTTCAAGGTGCAGCAGGAGCTGGCATGGGCAGGAGCCCTGGTGCTGCTGGCCATTGTTTTGGCAGCCAGCTTGCTGGCCCGCTTCCTGGTCTACAAAGCCAGAAGATAGTTTAAGCCTTGTCGGACAGCGGCCAGGTGTGAATTAGCCTCTTGACGAACTTTCTGCGAGTGGGATCATGAAAACTCAATCTGCTAACTCAACCACCTACGTCTTCCGAACGGAAAACCTGAGCGTCTACTATGGCTCGAACCTGGCGGTGAAAAACGTCACCATGGATATTCCCGCCCGGCAAATTACGGCTTTTATCGGGCCTTCTGGCTGTGGCAAAAGTACCATCCTGCGCTGCTTTAACCGCACCAATGACTTGATCCCAGGGGCGCGCGTGGAGGGCAAACTTACCTACCACAGCAAAGACCTCTACGCCGAAAACGTAGATCCCGTGGCGGTGCGGCGGCGCATTGGCATGGTGTTCCAGAAGCCCAACCCTTTTCCCAAGAGCATCTACGACAACGTTGCCTATGGCCCGCGGGTGCTGGGGATGAAAGTGGACTTGGACGAGGTGGTGGAAACTTCGCTCAAGCGGGCCGCCCTTTGGGATGAGGTGAAAGACAAGTTGAAAGAAAATGGCCAGTCTTTGTCTGGGGGGCAGCAGCAGCGTTTGTGTATTGCCCGCGCCCTGGCGGTACAGCCGGATGTCATCCTCATGGACGAGCCCTGCTCGGCGTTGGATCCCATCTCCACCCGCCGCATCGAGGAGCTGATGAAGGAGCTGGAGCAGGACTATACCATCATTATCGTCACCCACAACATGCAGCAGGCCAGCCGCGTCTCGGACATGACGGCTTTCTTCAGCGTGGAGCTGGTGGGATCCAACCGCGTGGGCGAACTGGTGGAGTTCGACCGAACGGAGGTGATCTTCAACAGCCCTGCCAAAGAGGCGACCAAAGACTATGTAGAGGGCCGCTTCGGCTGATGCTCGGGACGGGTCGGGATCCCCTGGAGAGGCGTTTTCTGTCTCTGGTGAGCCTTTCTGCCGGCCCTTTGCACAGACAATGGAGTCTAAGTAGCCTGCTATCCAATTGGGGATCCCTATGACCGTTGCTGCTTCTGGAAAATTGCAGGCCTTGCTTTCTGAGCTGGCCGACCTTGAAACCATCACCGATCCGGCGCAAGTTGCCAAGTTGTCGCTGGACTTTTACCACTACAGCCCTGTGCTCAGCCGCCAGTTGAGCAACAAGCGCGGGGAAGTGGTGGTGCGCCCTGCCGATGAAGCAGAAGTGATGCGGGTGGCGGCGGCCTGTGCCAAGTGGAGAGTACCCCTGACCGTGCGCGGCGCCGGTACCGGTAACTATGGCCAGTGCATCCCCCTAGCTGGCGGTGTGATCCTGGACATGAGCAAGCTCAACCAGGTAATCTGGGCCAAGCCGGGCTTGGCGCGGGTACAGGCGGGGGCCAAGCTGATGGCCATCGACAAACACACCCGCGAGCTGGGCTGGGAGATCCGTATGGCCCCTTCCACCTACCGCACCGCCACTATTGGGGGGTTCATTGCCGGCGGTAGCGGCGGCATCGGCTCTGTGACCTACGGCCAACTGCTGGATCGGGGCAACATCTTAGGGCTGCGGGTGATTACAGTCGAAGAGGAGCCGCGGGCCCTGGAGCTGCGGGGAGACGACGTGTTTAAAGTCAGCCATGCCTGGGGCCTCAACGGGATCATCACCGAGGTGGAGATTCCCTTGGCGCCGGCCTATCCTTGGGCGGAGCTGGTGGTGGCCTTCCCGCCGGAGGGGGGGTTTATGCCCTGCGCCCACTTTGGCCAGGCTCTGGCCGAGGCAGATGGGATCCTGAAGAAACTCATCAGCCTGCACGCCTGGCCGATCCCTCGCTACTTCGTCCCCTTGCAGGACTACTTGCCCCAGGGATCCGCCGTGGCCCTCTTGATGGTGGCCGAGTACAGCCTAGAGCCGTTGCTGGAGCTCATTCGGGAGCATGGCGGCCAGGTGGTCTACAACAAAACGGCTCAGGAGGCCAGCAGGGGGATCTCGCTGGGGGAATTCTCTTGGAACCACACCACCCTGCACTGCCGCAGCGTGGATCCCAATTTGACCTATCTACAATCGATTTTTCCGCCCGATCGGGAGCTGAAGGTGGTGCAGCACCTGTACGAGCACTTTGGCGACGAAGTGCTGATGCACCTGGAGTGGATTCGCATCCGGGGGCAGGCTACCCCGGTCGGCCTGCAAATTGTGCGCTTTACAACGGAAGAACGCCTCAACGAGATCATGCGCTATCACGAGGCGCAGGGAGTCTTCATCGCCAATCCCCACACTTTCATCATCGAAGAGGGGGGTCGCAAAGTGATGGATCCGCGCCAGCTCCGTTTTAAGGAAGAAGTGGATCCCTATGGATTGCTTAACCCCGGCAAGATGCGCAGTTGGCAAGGGCGGGCTTCTGCTTGAAAGTGCTGAGAGGGCTTTATCCTCTAATATCCAGCGATCTCTGAGTTGCCTCTGCCAAAAGGAGAGGGGCTTGACAGTCAATCTTCTGCCAAGGCCAGCTCCAAAGCATAGGGACAAGTCTCCGGAAAGGCCGAGATATCCCCTCAAGCTGGGGCTATCTTCGAGGGCCAATTCAAGCTGAGTTCGCGCATCTGTGATGGCATCCAGCCAGCTCTCTGAGCGACGCTGAGGTTGATATTGCCACATGAACTACCCCACCGCG